>JACQUS010000469.1 GCA_016210125.1 Chloroflexota bacterium
CTCGACGAGTTCGTCGGACAGCGGCACCTCCTCGCGCCTGGCCGCCCGCTGTCGGCCGCGCTGGCCGGCCAGCTCGGCTCGCTCGTGCGGTGGGGCCCGCCCGGCAGCGGCAAGACGACGCTGGCCTACCTGCTGGCCGAGCAGAGCGGCGCAGCCTGCCACGTCATGAGCGCCGTCAGCGAGGGCGTGCCCGAGCTCAAGCGCGTCGTCGACGAGGCGCGGCGCGCCCGCGAGCGCGGGCAGCGGACGATGCTGGTCGTCGACGAGGTGCATCGCTGGTCGAAGACGCAGCAGGCGGCGCTGCTGCCGCACGTCGAGGACGGCACGCTCGTCCTCTGTGGCCTCACGACGGAGAACCCGTTCTTCGATCTCATCGCTCCGCTGCGCTCGCGCCTGCGCATCCTGCGGCTGGAGCCGCTGGCGCGGGAGGACCTGCGGACCATCGTCCTGCACGCCTTGGCCGACGGCGAGCGCGGCCTGGGGCTGCCGCGCGAGGCGCTGGCCGACGAGGCGCTGGACGCCCTGGTGGATATCGCCGGCGGCGACGCGCGCATCGCGCTGAACGCCCTGGAGGCCGCGGCCATCCTGGCGCGCCAGGACGGCGGGGCCATCAGCGCCGAGCATGTCTTCACCGCCGTGCAGCGGCGGCAGGTACGTTACGACCAGCGCGGTGACGACCACTATCAGACCATCTCGGCCTTCATCAAAAGCGTGCGCGGCGACGACCCCGATGCCGGCATCTTCTGGCTGGCGAAGATGCTGGAGGCCGGCGAGGACCCGCGCTTCGTCGCCCGCCGGCTGGTCATCCTGGCCTCCGAGGACGTCGGCAACGCCGATCCGCAGGCTCTGCTCGTCGCCACCGCCGCGGCCGAGGCCGTTGAGCGCGTCGGCATGCCGGAGGCCATGTTCGCGCTCGGCCAGGCGACACTCTACCTAGCGATGGCCCCGAAGTCGAACGCCGTCAAGGACGCGTACGGCGCGGCGCGGGCAGCCATCGAGCGCGGGGCGAGCCTCGAGGTGCCGCTGCACCTGCGCAACGCCTCCTTCGGCGGCGCGCGGGCGCTCGGCTACGGCGCGGGCTACGCCTATAGCCACGAGTTCGACCCCGAGGACCCGGCGCGCTACCACCAGCGCTACCTGCCCGAGGATGTGCCCGAGGGCGCGTTCTACCATCCCCGCGACGCCGGCTACGAGGCCGAGCACGCTCGCCGCCTGAAGCGCTTGCGCGAGCTGCGGGCCAAGGCGCGTGGCCTCGCGCCATGAGACGAGCGGCGCCAGCAGGTCCAGCCTAGCCCGCCGGTCGTCGTCCTGCGCGGGCAAGGTGTGGCGCAGGACGGGCCGAGGCGTCGTGGCGCACCGGTGGGGATGGAAACGCGGCGCACGCGATCGGAGCGCGGGCGTCCTGCCCGCCTGGGGGATGTAGGCGGGCGAGACGCCCGCGCTCCCGGGCCTCTTTTCAGGGGAGCTGGTCATCTCGCTGCGCGACGCCAGCGGTGAATGAAAAGCGGCTGCGCGGCGGGGCCTCACCCCCCGGCCCCCTCTCCAGCTCCGCTGGAGAGGGGGAGGAGAGCAGGCAGGGGGTGCAGAGGGGCTTCGCCCCTCTGCACTGCCAAACCTGGGGTGGGGTGGGGTGACCAGCGGGCTGCAAGCCTTTTTCACAGGAGGCCGTTCGTGAAGGTGAAGGACATCATGGTGCAGCCGGTGGTCGTCGTGCGCGAAACCGACACGCTGCTGGACGTCGCCCGGACGATGCTCGACCAGCGGATCGGCTGCGTGCCGGTGGTCGACGCGCGCGGCGAGTTGGTCGGCATCATCACCGAGTCCGACTTTACCGGCCGGGAGCGCTACCTGCCGTTTTCGGCGTTCAAGATGCCGCAGCTCTTCGGCGAGTGGCTCTCCAACGACGCGCTCGAGCGCATCCACGAGCATGCCCGCAGGCTCACGGCGCGGGAGATCATGACCCCCGAGCCGGTCACGGCGACCGAGGACGACGGGCTGACTGACGTGGTGCAGCGCATGCTCCACCACGGCATCCACCGGATTCCGGTCGTACGCAGGCGCGTCCCGGTGGGCATCGTCACGCGCCACGACCTCCTGCGCGTCATGGCGGCCGACGAGCGGCGACGGTAGGGCGATGGCCTTGCCGACGCCTGATCGTCCTGTCCAAGGGACGCTCTGGCATACGCTTGACCGCGCCGCCGTGGAAGCGCTCCTGAGCACCGGGGACCGCGGCCTCACACGGCCGGAGGCGGCGTCGCGGCTGGCGCGCCACGGCCCGAACGCCCTGGAAGAGGCGCCGCCGCCCAGCGAGCTCGCCCTACTCCTCCACCAGTTCAAGAGTCCGCTGATCTCCATCCTCCTGATCGCCGCGGTGGTCACGACGCTGCTCCACGAGTACATCGACACCGGCGTGATCCTCGCGGTCGTCCTGCTCAATGCCGCGATCGGCTTCACGCAGGAGCGGCAAGCCGAGCGGGCCGTGCGCGCGCTCATGCGCCTCATGTCGCCGCGGGCGCGCGTGGTGCGCGAGGGCCACGCGTGGGATGTCGAGAGCCGCGAGCTGGTGGCGGGCGACCTGGTGCTGCTGGAGTCCGGCGTGCGCATTCCCGCCGACCTGCGCCTCGTCTCGACGACCGTCCTGCTCGTCGACGAGTCGCTGCTCACGGGGGAGTCACTGCCGGTCGGCAAGGTGACCGAGGCGCTGGCGACGGACGCCGTGCTGGCCGACCGCCTGAACATGGCCTACGCCGGGACCGTGGTGACCAGCGGCCGCGGTCGCGGTTACGTCGTGGCCACCGGCACACGCACTGAGCTGGGAGGCATCGCCGAGAGCGTACGTGCCCAGGAAGAGGCCGAGACCCCGCTCCAGGCGCGGCTGGGGCGCTTCGCGCGACTCATCGGCGTGGGCGTCGTCGCCTCGGCGGTGCTGGCGATCCTCATCGGCCTGGCGATCGGCCAGAGCCTCTCGCAGATGTTCCTCGTCGCGGTTGCGCTCGCCGTGTCCGCCGTGCCGGAGGGCCTCCCCGTGGTGTTCACCATCACGCTGGCCATCGGCGTGCGGCGTATGGCGCAGCGCAACGCGATCATTCGCCGTCTTCCGGCGGTCGAGACGCTCGGCAGCACGACGACGATCTGCTCGGACAAGACCGGCACTATGACGGAAAACCGGATGACGGTGCGCCAGGTCTGGGCTGCTGGGAGAACGTACGCCATCGGCGGCCAGGACGGCTGGCGGGGAGCCGAGCCGCTGGACGGCGGCGCCGCCGTGGCGCTTGCCGAGCACCGGCCGCTCTACCTCACGCTGCTGGCCGGTGTCCTCACCAACGAGGCGGACATCTCACGGGCCGACGACGGCTTCGAGATACACGGCGACCCGACCGAGGGCGCGCTGCTCGTCGCCGCGGCCCGGCTGGGCGTCGAGCCGGAGGCCGTGCGCGAGGCCTACGCCCTGCACAGCGAGGTGCCGTTCGAGTCCGAGCGCCAGTACTCGGCCAGCGTTCGCTTGCACGGCGAGCAGTCCTTGCTCTTCGTCAAGGGCGCGCCCGAGCGCATCCTGGCGATGAGCACCCAGATGCTCGGCGACGACGGGCCGACGACCCTCGACCGAGCGGACGTGCACCAGGCGGTAGAGGCCATGGCGACCCTGGGCCTGCGCGTCCTGGCGATGGCCTACCGCGTGCTCCCCGACGCACCACGCGGCGCGCACGACCTGCTGGAGCCGCGCGAGCTGCTCTTCCTGGGCATCCAGGGCATGATGGACCCACCGCGCGCCGGTGTGCGTGAAGCCGTAGCAGATTGTCGCGACGCCGGTATTCGCGTCGTGATGATCACCGGCGATCACGCCGCGACGGCGCGGACGATCGGCCGGGAGCTGGGCCTGGTGGACCACAAGACGCCGGTGCTTACAGGGCGCGATCTCGAGGCCCTCGACGACGACGACCTCCGCGTCCGGGTGCAGGCGGTCGCCGTGTACGCGCGGGTCGCACCTGAGCACAAGCTGCGCGTCGTGCGGGCGCTCCAGAGCCACGGCGAGGTCGTGGCGATGACCGGCGACGGTGTGAACGATGCCCCGGCGCTGAAGGTCGCCGACATCGGCATCGCCATGGGGCGCAGCGGGACCGACGTCGCCCGCGAGGCAGCCGACATGGTGCTCGCCGACGACGACTTCGTCAGTATCTACGCCGCGGTCGAAGAGGGGCGGATCACATTCGACAACGTGCGGAAGGTCACGTTCCTGCTCGTCTCCACCGCCGCGGCCGAGATCATCACCATCCTCGTGGCGCTCGGCCTCGGCTGGCCGCTGCCGTTCGTGCCGGCACAGCTCCTGTGGCTGAATCTCGTGACCAACGGGCTCCAGGACGTCGCGCTGGCCTTCGAGCCCGGCGAGCCCGACATCCTCAAGCGACCGCCCCGCCGGAAGGACGAGGGCATCCTGTCGCATCTCCTGTGGGAGCGCACCGTCGTCACCGGCATCGTCATGGCCGCCGGCGTGCTGCTGCTGTTCCGCTCCACCCTCGACCACAGCGGATCGCTCGCGCAGGCGCAGACGGCGGCCTTGACGACGATGGTCCTCTTCCAGAACGTCCACGTGTGGAACTCGCGCTCGGAGTTCACGTCGGCGCTGCGGATGAGCCCGTTCTCCAACCGCTTTCTCGCCGCCTCGGTGGCCGCGGCCCTGCTCGTACACGTCGCGGCGCTGCACCTACCGGCATCGCAGTTCGTCCTGCGCGTCGAGCCGCTCGACCCGGCGACGTGGGGCGTGATGGCGCTCGTGGCGGCGACCATCCTGCCGGCCATCGAGGCGCACAAGCTGCTGCGCCGCCGCCCCAAGCGGCGCGCGTCGTAAGGCCGGCTCGTAGTAGAATGCGGGTGAGCGCATGCCGGAGCGACGTGACGGACAGTCCCGACCTGTATGCCCCGTGGGCTGACTACTACGACGAGATCTTCGGCGCCCTGA
>JACQUS010000470.1 GCA_016210125.1 Chloroflexota bacterium
GCTACACCGAGCACAGGCGACACTCCCCAGCGTACTCCGCGTGGGCACGTGCGCGGTCGGGGCCGCTTACGAATGCCGGGATGCGCCCCAGGTGCAGCACCTGCTCACCGCGCGAGCCGTAGCGGAAGACCGTGACGCCCTTGCAGCGCAGCCGCCAGGCGAGGTCGAACGTCGCGCGGACGTCGTCGGCAGTCGCCGCAGCCGGCAGGTTCACCGTCTTCGAGACGCCGTTGTCGGCGTGCCGCTGCACGGCGGCCTGCACCCGCACGTGCCACGCCGGCGGCACGTCGAGCGCCGTCTGAAAGAGCCGCCGCAGCTCCGGCGGCACGGCCGCTACACCCTGCGCCGAGCCCGTGGCGGCCACCTCGTCGACGATGCGCTCGACCGGCAGGTGGTGGCGCTCCAGCGCGGCGACAAACAGTGGGTTGACCTCCTCCAGCTCGGCGCCGTCGAGCACCGTCCGCGTGTAGCAGAGGGCGAAGAGCGGCTCAACGCCGCTCGACGTGCCAGCGATGATGCTGAGCGTCCCGGTCGGCGCGACGGTGAGAAGCGTGGCGTTGCGGATAGCCGGCGCGCCGCGCGACGGCCAGACGGAGCTCGCGCAGGTCGGGAAGGGCCCACGGCGCTCGGCCAGCGCAAAGGACGCCCGGCGCGCCGCGGCGGCGATGAAGGCCATAACCTGTCCGGCGAAGGCCAGAGCCTCGTCGGACGCGTACGGGATGCCGAGGGTAATCAGGGCCTCGGCGAAGCCCATCACCCCCAGGCCGATCTTGCGGTTGGCCCGCGCCATCTGCTCGATTTGCGGCAGCGGATACCGGCTGACGTCGATGACGTTGTCGAGGAAGCGGACGCCGAGCTGGACGAGCGCTGCGAGCCGCGGCCAGTCGAGGCCGCCCGGGCCGACCAGGCCGGCCAAATTGATCGACCCGAGGTTGCACGCCTCGTACGGCAGCAGCGGGGCCTCGCCGCACGGATTGGTCGCTTCGAGACGCCCGAGGGCCGGGATTGGGTTGTGCCGATTGATCTCGTCGACGAACAGCAGGCCCGGGTCGCCGTTGCGCCAGGTCGCCTCGCAGATGGTCCGCCAGAGGTCGCGCGCCGGCAGCTCGCCGGCCGGGCGGCCGTCGCGCGGGCTCACGAGCGGCCAGCGCTCGTCCGCTTCGACGGCGTGCATGAAGGCGTCCGGCACCGCGAGGGAGAGGTTGAAGTTGGTCAGCAGGCTGCGGTCGTCCTTGGCCGTGGCGAACTCGATGACGTCCGGGTGGTCGACGCTCAGGACGGCCATATTCGCGCCACGACGCCGCCCGCCTTGCTTGACCACGTCGGTGGCCACGTCGAAGACGCGCATGAACGACACCGGGCCGGAGGCCACGCCGCCCGTCTCGCGCACGCTGGCGCCCTTCTCGCGGAGGCGGGAGAAGGCGAAGCCGACGCCGCCGCCGCTCTGGTGGATGATGGCCATGTCGCGCACAGCGCCGAAGATCTCCGGGATGCTGTCGCCCACCGGGACGACGAAGCAGGCGGCGAGCTGGCCGATGGCCGTGCCGGCGTTCATCAGCGTGGGCGAGTTGGGCAGGAAGAGCAGATCGCTCATGCTGCGAAAGTACGCCTCCTCGAAGCGCGCCGCGGCGTCAGGGCCGTCGGAGAGCCGGTCGGCCTCGGCGACGGCGCGGGCCACACGCCAGAACATGCCGTCGGGCGTCTCCGCCACTCGCCCGGCCTCGTCCTTCTTCAGGTAGCGGTGCTCGAGGACGATACGCGCGTTCGGCGTCAGCTCCGCAGGCATGGCACCTCGCTACCCCTCGGCGCTCGCCAGGGCCTCGCGCAGCCGCCGCTCCACGCGCTCGACCTCGCCCGGCTCGGTGCTCAGCGCGCGCACGTGGTCCAGCATCCAGCACACTGCTTCCTCACGCACGCTCGTCTCGTGCCGGCCCTGCGGCAGGTAGCTGTCAGTGCCCGGCGGGTCGCGGTAGCCCCACTCGGCGCGCCAGTGGTGGCCGCGCTGCCGCAGCGTCGCGTAGGCGCGCGCTTGCCGATCGGTCCAGAGGTAGATGTCGGTCTCCAACGCTACCCTCCCGTGTCCCGCAGGGACATGCGATGCTCTTAAAGGGCAGGATAGGGCCGCCGCGTTTCGTGCCAGGTTGCCATGCGTAAACAGCGGGTCAACGACTGGCGCGGCAGGGTCATACCGGAGGTCCACCGGGCCGCCGCGCCGGCGCGCGAGCCCGTGGACGGCCGCCCTGCCGCCGCGCTCGGGTTCACGGCATACCGGCAGGGCGACGATCTGGCGGGAAGCGAGCAGCAGCGTGCCGTCGTGATATGGGGCGAGCCGGAGGCTAAGGAGCGACATGCCCCCAGGTGACCTTTCCGTGTCCCCTCGGTGCCCGATGCGCCGGACGGATTCCACCTCCTTCACTCGCGAGAGGAGGCTTCCTCCTACCCGGCGTTCGGTATCCTCGGGCTTACCGTACTCAATCGCCTGGAGGCACTTTCTTTATAGCGCACGAAGGTCAACGCCAGGGTTGCCGATGGTAACGGCCCGGTAAACGATATTATTGTCTAGAACGCGTCGCCGCAGTCGCGCTGCCCTTCGCAGTGCGCTGGCCCTCCACGCGACCCCGGCGCGGCTGGGGCGCAGCGCATTTACCAGGCGTTTACCCACCGCAACCGGCTGCGAAACGTGGCCGGCCTACGCTAAGTGTGAACATAAGCATGAAGCTGCGGCTACTGGGCCGCCAGCGGCGACCGCTGACAGACCGGCGCTCGATCTCGGCTGCCTTTGCGGCCCGTTCCGGGATCGTCCGCGCACATCGACACGATCCGCCTGTCAAGTGGGGACCAGGCGCACGGTGAGGAGGCGAATGATGGCCTGGATGCAGCGCATTCTCGTCCCACTCGACGGCTCGGCGTTCGCCGAGGTGGCCTTGCCACACGCAGTGGCCCTGGCGAAGCAGACCGGCGCGTCGTTGACGCTGCTGAGCGTGCTGGCACCGCTGCCACCGGCGGTTCTGCCCCAGGGGACGTACCTCGACTGGCCCAAGATGCAACGTGACCTTCACGCCGAGACTCGCTCGTACCTGGACGGCGTGCGCCAGCGCGTGGCGGCAGAGGGCCTGGTGGTAGGCGTGGACCTGCGCGAGGGCGACGCGGCCGGCGCTATCGTGGACACGGCTCAAGCGCTGCGGGCCGACGTCATCGTCATGGCGACGCACGGCCGCTCGGGCCTGGGGCGCTGGACGCTGGGCAGCGTGGCCGATCGCGTCGTTCGCTCGGCGCGCATGCCCGTCTTACTCATCCGGCCCCAGGAGGCTCCGGCGGAGTAGGCGTACGCCTGTGGCGGCACGGGCGGCGAACGAAATCGCCGTCGGCACAGACCACCGACAAAGACCAAGGAGGTGAATGGTGACCCTAACGCGATGGCAGCCCCTGTCCGAGCTAAGGTCTCTGCGCACCGCGATGGAACGGCTGTTCGAGGAGGGCTTCCACGAGCCGGCGCGTTTGCTCCCGCGATGGCCTTGGGCCATGCCCATCGACATGTACGAGACGGACACCGAGGTGGTCATTAGGGCCTCCCTGCCAGGCATCAAGCCCGAGGACGTGGACATCACCGCCGGCGCCGACACGGTGACGGTGCGCGCCGAGGTGAAGCGTGACGCGGCAGTCAAGGCCGAGCGCTACGTCTGCCAGGAGATCGAGTACGGGCAGATCGTCCGAACCGTGCCGCTGCCCATAGCGGTGCGCGCTGGCGAGGCGGAGGCCCGCTTCGACAACGGCATGCTCGTCCTGAGGTTGCCCAAGGCGGAGGAAGCCAAGATCAAGCACATCCCGATCAAGGCCCAGTAGGCGGCTAGCGGCCGGCGTGGATGGGATGGGAGAGGTAGCGCGTATGGAGCCGATGGTGGTAACGCTACGCGAGCTGCAGCGCTTCGACGGGCAGGGCTGGCGCATCCTGAGCGTGTACCTTGTCACCGACCCATCCACGGCGCCCGGTCGCAACGTGCGGGCGCAGCTCGACGATCTCGTCCGGCCGCTGGTCGCCGAGCTGGCTGACGATCAGAGCGCCGGCAAGCAGCTCGCGCACGAGGTGGCCGCCGTCCAGCAGTTCCTGACGATGATGGACGTGCCGGCGCGGAGCCTGGCGATCTTCTCGAGCACTCCGCGTGGCCTCTTCCGTGCCGTCCGCCTGCCGGTGCACGTGGCCTCGCATGCCTCCTGGGGCCAGTCCCCGTACCTGCGGCCGCTTCAGGCGGTTCTGGACGAGTTCGAGCCCACCGTCGTGCTCCTTGTGGACAAAGAGCACGCCCGCTTCTTCCGCGTCTTCCTGGACCAGATCGTCGAGCTCGAGGACTTGCGGGATGCCGTCCCGGGCAAGCATCGCCAACGGGACGGGGCCTGGGCCTACCCGCCGGCCGACTGGAGCCAGGGCGGCTGGGGCGACGCCGGCATCCAACGCCACCACGAGACGCACGTGCTGTGGCACGCCCAGCGGGTCGCGGAGACGCTCGAGGCCCTGGTGGCGCGCGAGCAGGTCGACCGCGTGCTCGTCGGGGGCACACCGGAGGTGCTCTCGGTGTTCTACGAGCAGCTTCCGAGCGAGCTCCGCGCGCGCGTGGCCGGCGAGGTGCACGTGCCGATGTTCGCGCGGCCGGCCGAGGTGCTGGTGCACGTGCACGACCTGGCGCCACAGGTCGAGCGGGGGGCCGAAGAGCGGCTGGTGCAGGATCTGGTCGAGCAGGCCGGCGGCGGGCTGGCGGTCTTCGGGCCGAGCGAGGTCGTGCAGGCGGTGTCGGAGCAGCGCGTCCGCCTGCTGGTGTTCGCCGAGGGCCTGCGGCTCGCCGCCGGGCGCTGCGCACGCTGCGGCCTAGCGCTGCTGGCGCCGCTGCCCCCGACCTGCCCGGCCTGTGGCGGGCCGGTACAGGCGCTGGACGACCTCGTTGCGCACCTCGAGCAGCAGGTGCTAGCGCACGGGGGCCGTGCGGAGGAGGTCCGCGGCCCGCCAGCCCAGCGGCTCCGCGACCTGGGTGGCCTGGCAGCGCTGCTGCGCTACGCGCCGCCGAGCACCCCAACCCCAGGCGAGACGACGTAGCGGGTCGAGCGCCCAATGCCCGATGCACACCAGCCAGCCGAGACCTATGGCTACTTCGACCACGACGCCGACATCGGCATTGTCGACCGTGGCGCGACGCCGGAGGCCGCCTTCGAGGCGGCGGCCGAGGCTACGTTCGCGGTTATGGTCGACATCCGCACCCTGCGCGCCACGACACGCATCGTTTTCGCCTTCGACGAGACTGACTTGGAGCTGGCCCTGGTCGCCTGGCTCAATCGCCTGCTGGCCGAAGCGCGCAGCGCCGGCCAGGCCCTCGGCCGCTTCCGCCTTCGCCGCGAGGACGACCATTGGACCGGCGAGGCCTGGGGCGAGCCGTGGCGCGCGGATCTCGAGCGCGGCGTCGAGGTCAAGGGCGCCACGCTCACGATGCTCGCGGTCCGCGCGGCCGACGTGGGCTGGGAGGCCCGCTGCGTCATCGACGTATAGTCTCCGACGTATACTCATCGACGTATAGCCGAGGACGTCCCAATGAACCTCGCCCGCCTCCAGCAGCACGATGAGTATCGCTGGACCGTGCCCCTGGCCCCCGGCGAGCGCCGCGCGCCTGTGCTGCTGTATGGTAGCGCGCCGCTGCTAGCCAGCATGGACGACAAGGTCCTGGAGCAGATCACCAACGTCGCCCGGCTGCCCGGCCTGGTCGGCGCGGCGATGACCATGCCGGACGCGCACTGGGGCTATGGCTTCCCCATCGGCGGCGTGGCGGCCTTCGATCCGCAGCAGGGCGGCATCATCTCCGCCGGCGGCGTGGGCTTCGACATCTCTTGCGGCATCCGCTGCCTACGCACCAACCGCAGCTTTGGCGAGATCCGCGAGCACCTCGTGCCGCTGGCGGACGCGCTCTTCGCGGCCATTCCCGCCGGCGTGGGCGAGGAGGGCGAGCTGAAGCTCTCACCCGCGGAGCTCGACGAGGTGCTGGAGGGCGGCGCCGTGTGGGCGGTACGCCAGGGCTTCGGCGTGCCCGAGGACCTGGCCTACGTCGAGGAGTGCGGGCGCGTCGCTGGCGCGGCGCCGGCCAACGTGTCCGACCTGGCCAAGAAGCGCCAGCGCGGGGAGATGGGCACGCTGGGCTCAGGCAACCACTACCTGGAGGTGCAGGTGGTCGACCGCGTCTTCGACCGTGACGCTGCGGCGGCCTTCGGCCTCCACGAGGGGCAGGTTGTGGTGTCGATCCATTGCGGCTCGCGCGGCCTCGGCCACCAGGTCGGCACAGACTACCTGGTGAGTCTCGCCAAAGCTGCGCAGCGCCTCGGGATCACCCTGCCCGACCGTGAGCTGGCGTGCGCGCCCATCCGCTCGCCGGAAGGGCAGCAGTATCTCGGCGCCATGAACGCCGCAACCAACTGCGCGTTGGCGAACCGGCAGATCCTGACCCATCTGGCGCGCCAGGTCTTCGCACGCGTGATCCCCGATGCCGTCATGGAGACCCTGTTCGACGTCTCGCACAACATGTGCAAGGCCGAGAAGCACGCCGTGGATGGCGAGGAGCGGCTGCTCTACGTGCACCGCAAGGGGGCCACTCGCGCCTTCGGCCCCTGCCACCCGGCGCTGCCCGAGCGCTACCGCCCGATGGGGCAGCCGGTCATCATCGGCGGCA
>JACQUS010000488.1 GCA_016210125.1 Chloroflexota bacterium
CCCCAGCTACGTGTGGGGCGCCGGGCAGGAGCGCCGACTGGCGATGATCCGCAGCGCGGTGGCGCTCGACGGCCGGCGCATCCTGGACGTCGGCTGCGGCATCGGCACTTACGTCGATGCATTCGGGCGCTTCTCGCCATGGGTCTATGGCGTGGACCTCGATCCGGCGAAGCTGGCGCTGGCCCGCGGGCGCGGTCGGCTGGCGGTCGCTCCTGGCGAGCGGCTGCCGTTCGCCAGCGATGCTTTCGACGTCGTCCTGCTGCACGAAGTCATCGAGCACGTCGACGACGACCGCGCGACGATTGCCGAGGCGGTGCGCGTCGCCCGACCGGGCGGCGCGGTGGTCGTGTTCGCGCCGAACCGCCTCTACCCTTTCGAGACCCACGGCGTCTGCCTGGGCGCGCGCTACGTCTACGGCAATGTCCCGCTGGTGAACTACCTGCCGCGGCCGGTGCGCGACCGCCTCTGCCCGCACGTACGCGTCTACGGCCGCGGCGACCTCGTGCGCCTCTTCGACGGTCTGCCCGTGGCGCTGCGGGTGCATCGCTGCGTCTTCCCCGGCTTCGACAAGCTGTCCGGTCGCTCGGCGCTGGCTGCCTGGCTGCTCAAGCGGACGCTGCACGCGCTCGAGCGCACACCGGCCCACGTTTTCGGCCTCTCGCACTTCGCCGTCGCCGTCAAGCGCTGACGCCGCGCGCCTCCGCTTGCTCGCCAAGCTGCTCTGGGGTGCTATACTGGCGAGACGTGGGTGAGATTAAGAAGGTCGTCGAGCGATGAGCGGGCTGGGCGAGCAGCTCCGCGCGGCACGGGAGACCCAGCGGCTGACCCTGGTCGAGGTCGCCGAGCGCACGCACATCCGCGTCGCCTATCTGGCGGCGCTCGAGAGCGGCGACTTCGGCGCGCTTCCGGCGCGGGTCTACGTCGAGGGGATGGTACGGGCCTACAGCGCGTTCGTGGGGCTCGATCCCGATGCCACGCTGCGCGAGCTGCGCGTGGCGCTCGGGCCGGGCGGTGAAGCTGGCGTGCGGCCGCACCTGCACAGCGTCGCTGGGCCGGCGCTGGGGCTGTTGGGGGCGTCCGCGGCCGCGGTGGTGCTGGTTGCGCTGCTTGCGGTGCTGGCGCTCGGGCTGGTGCTGTGGCAGGGCGAGGCCGCGCCGGGCGGCGAGAGCGCGCAGCAGCCGGGGGCCAGCCGCCAGGTGCCGGTCGATCGCGGTGGTGTCGGTGCCAGCGTCGGTGAGGAGCTGCTGTGGCTGCTGCGCGCCGGTCTGCGGATCGAATTCGGCCGTGAGTGAGAAGACGTTCGCGGTGGTCACGCTGGGCTGCCCGAAGAACCAGGTCGACAGCGAGGCCATGAGCACGCTGCTGCTCGACGCCGGCTGGCGGACCGTCGCGGACAGCGCAGAAGCCGACCTGGTCATCGTCAACACCTGCGCCTTCGTTGAGCGTGCCAAGCAGGAGTCTATCGACGCCGTGCTGGAGCTGACCGGCCGCAAGCGTGCTGGGCAGCGCGTCGTGATGGCCGGCTGCCTAGCGCAGCGCTACGCTGCCGAGGTGGCGCGCGAGTTGCCGGAGGTCGACGGCATCCTTGGCACACGCGCCTGGGCCGAGGTGGTGCGCTTCGCCGACGCCGTCGAGCGCGACCAGCGCCCTTGCTGGGTCGAAGCACCGGGCGGCGAGCCGCTGGTGCAGCGCAAGATCGCCGGCCCCTGGGCCTACCTCAAGATTGCCGACGGCTGTAGCGCCGGCTGCGCCTTCTGCGCTATCCCGCTGTTCAAGGGTGGCTATCGCAGCCGGCCCCCGGGCGAGGTCATCGCCGAGGCGCAGCACTTGGCCGGTCGCGGCGTGCGCGAGCTGATCCTCGTCTCGCAGAACCTGCCGGCCTACGGCTTCGACTGGCGGCGACGCGATGCGCTGGCCGACTTGCTGCGCCTGCTCGTCGAGGCTGTGCCGGACCTGCGCTGGATCCGACTGATGTACTGCCGGCCCGAGCTGCTGACGCCGCGGCTCGTCGAGGTCATCGCCGGCGAGGCGAAGATCGTGAGCTACCTCGACATGCCCATCGAGCACGCGCACCCGGACACGCTGCGGCGTATGCGCCGCGCGCCAGATGGCCCCGCACGCGCGCTCAGGCTGCTGCGGAGCGCCATGCCCGACGTAGCCATTCGCTCGTCGCTCATCGTCGGCTACCCGGGCGAGACCGATGTCGAGTTCGCCTATCTGCTCGACTTCCTGCGCGAGGCGCAGCTCGACCGCGTCGGCGTGTTCACCTACTCGCCGGAGGATAGTACGCCGGCCGCGGCGCTACCGGGTCAGGTGCCGGAGCGCGTCGCCCGCGAGCGGCGCGCCGCGGCGATGGCCCTCCAGCGGACGATCTCGCGCGCGAAGAACGAGAGCCTCGTCGGCAGGGTGCTCGAGGTACTGGTCGAGGGGCAGCGGCTGTGGAGCCCGCCGCGCGCGGAAGGTGGCCCGCCGCGCCGGCCGCGGCGCATGTGGATCGGCCGCTCCTACCGCGATGCGCCGGAGGTGGACGGCGTCGTGCTGTTCAGCGGGCCGGCGCGGCCTGGCGCGTTCGTTTCCGCGCACATCACCCACGGGCTCGACTACGACCTCGTGGGGGAAGCGGTCCCGACTGGGCGGTAGGGCGCGCAGCGCACCCTCTTCTCCTGTGCAGGCAGCTTCGCCCTGACGATTTGCTCATTCGGGGTGGCGTAAGGGGAGCACAGAGGGGGCTCCGCCCTCTCTGCAGCAAACCTTTGTGGGGCGGGGCGGGGCCGCCGGCGTGAGCACGTGTCCAATTGGAAATCGTTAGCGGGCCGGGGGCCGCGAGATGAGGTCGCGTCCTATGCGCTGGAGGCCAGCGTTGGAGACGGCGCCGCGTCGGCGGTGACCTGTCGCGGCAGGACGACGCGGAACTCGCTGCCGCGGCCGGGTTCGCTCTCGACCTCTATGCGCCCGCCGAGGACGGTCACCAGCGCGCGCGTGATGAACAGCCCAAGCCCGACGCCGCTGACCTGGCGGCCGTTGGAGGCACGGTAGTACTGCTCGAAGATGCGCTCGCGGTCCTCCGGCGCGATGCCCTGGCCCCGGTCACACACGGCGATGGTCACCGCGCTCGGCGTGGCGGCGACGCGCACGCGGACTTCGGTCTCCTCGGGAGAGTACTTGATAGCGTTGCTCAGCAGGTTGTCGATGACCTGTGCCAGGCGAGCGGGGTCGGTGCGGAGCGTCGTAGGCTCCGCAGGGGAGTCGAGCGCGAGGACATGGCCGGCCTCGTCGCCTTCCGCGGCATGCACCCGCTGGCGCACAAGGTCGACCACATCCACTTCGTGCCGATTCACGGCCATATGACCGGAACGGATGCGTGCCAGCTCGAGCATGTTCTCCAGCGTGACCATGAGGCGGTGCAGTTCGAATAAGGCCGCCTGTCCGATGGCGCGGTTGGCCTCGTCGGCCGAGCTGAGGAGGTATTCCAGCACCATGGTCGCCTTGCTCAGCGGCGAGCGCAGCTCGTGCGACGCGCCCAACAGGTAAGCCTCGTGCTCGCGCAGCCGCTGCTCGGCTTGGCGCAGGGCCGCCGCGGAGGCGCTCTCGCGTGCCCGCGCCGCCGTGGCTAACCAGGCCAGCGCGGCGGCGCTGGTAGCCCAGAGAGCGGTGCCCAGCCGGCGCGGCACGCGTGCCAAACCGAGGACGAGCAGGCCAGCGGCGGCCGCGGCGGAAAGCGCGGCGCGTCGGCCCGAGCGGCCCAGGAGGGGAGCCAGGGCCGCCACGATCCACAGCGTCCTGACCGTGCTGCTCGCCACGTGAACCAAGTGTGCGAGCGCAAAGATGAGCGCCCATGCCGCCAGCCGGCGTCCCGGCTGGCCGCTCGACGACGCAGTGGGCACGCAGCAACTCCCCTGACGGCACACGGTTCCTCGGATAGCATACGCCGTGCGCGACACGGCGGCAACGTCGAAGGATGGAACTGCCTACCTTAAGTGCGGTAGTCTGGCTGACGTGTCTGGGGCATCGCGGCCCACCACCCACGCGCGCTGCGCTGGGGCGCCGCAGGCACGGGTGCAGCTCCCCGGGCCGTGGTAGCGCGTGGCGCCTCACACGCCGGTGGTGGCCGTCGGAGAGTCCCCAAAGGCCGCTTGGGCCGCGGCTAGCTCGTCCGGGTGGTTGATGTTGAACAGCGAGCGCAGGTCCGGGTCCACGGGGGTGATCTCGGCGCGCTCGACGTAGCGCACGCGTACGGCGTCGAAGAAGCGCGCGATCTTGAAGTCGCCGCGGTCGAGCTGCGCCTCGATGTGCGGGATGCATGTCCGGCGGTAGACGGCGTGCAGCGTCTCGGGATGGGTGTGGACGAGCGGCGTGACGACGTCGGCGTGCTCACCCAGGGCGGCAAGGTAGCGCAGGAGCGCGGGGTTGAGGAACGGCATATCGCATGCTACGACGACGCAGAGCGGGTGGGCCGCGGCGACGAGGGCCGTGTAGATGCCGCCGAGCGCGCCGCTGCCGGGCCGCAGGTCGGGTAGCGCGCGGACGTCGGGCCGCGGCGTGAAGTCGCCCGTGCGGCCGACTACTAGCACGTCGGTACAGAACGAGGCCAGCGTGGCGATGGCGCGGTCGAGGAGCGTGGCACCGCCGACGGCCACGCGCGCTTTGTCACGGCCCAGGCGCACGCCCCTGCCGCCGGCCAGCACGGCCCCGCTGACGGGCAGCACCGCGTGGCCTAGCTCGCTCTGTCGCTCCACCCCGCTGCTCCCGAGTCGACGCGCCGCGCAGTCGCCGCGAAGCGGCCAGCGGCGATCGCTGCCCTCACCTTGACCGTAGCACGCGCCGGCCGGCGGCTGCAACGCACATCGGCCGGTTGTGGCCGCCCACCTCGCGCGCTATACTGGCTGTCGGAGGTGGCGACTGGTGGCCAACCAGATGGGCAAGCGCTACGTGTGCACCGTCTGCGGCAGCGAGCTGCTCGTGACGAAGGGCGGCTCCGGCGCGCTGACGTGCTGCGGCCAGCCCATGAAGCAGAAGTAGCCAGTGCGAGCGCGGCGTCCAACGCCGCCGCCGGCTGCGCGGAGACCGACGAGGAGCAAGAGCTGTGGCCAACGATCTGGGCAAGCGCTACGCCTGCGCCGCGTGCGGCACCGAGGTGCTCTGCACGAAACCCGGCGTCGGCGAGGCGACCTGCTGTGGCCAACTGATGGAAGCGAAGCAGCCCAAGCCGCTTCCCTCGGCGGACTGAGCCCCTGCCCCACGACTGACTGCGGCGACGAGGCCGAGCGGGGCTCTCGGAAGGCCCCGTCGGTGGTTCGCGAGCCGCCCCTCCAGTCGCCGAACCGACAGCCTCAGCCACGCCAGGGTAGCTCGACCGTCGCCGTCCCGACGGCCGTCGTCTCTCCGCGCTGATTCTCCACCCACACGTCGCAGTCGGCCAGGTGCCGCTCGTCGGCGACGTAGACGCGGCTCACCCGCCCGCGGCACCAGCTCGTGTCGCCGACGATGTTGAACATGCGCACCTGTACGTCGAGCCGGCGCAGGAAGCCGTCGTCGCCCATCCAGCTCGTCAGCAGGTTGCCCAGCCAGGCGATGCGCTGCGGGCCGTAGTCGTAGGCCGCCGGCGCGCCGATCTTGCGCGCGAAGGCGCTGTCCCAGTGCACACGCTCGGGCACGTCCGGCACGCTCTGCTCGTTTGGGATAGCCGCCGCCGGATGCTCGCGCCGGAAGGCGAGGGCCAGGCGGTGCGCGCGGACGAACAGTCCCCCCCAGCCGATGAGCCAGGCGATGAAATCAGTCACCGTTGCCGGCCCCTTGACCACGGGCGGCAGCTCGTCACCAGCCCGCACGTCCTCCCAGGAGCGCGGCCGGCCGCCGCGCACCTCCTCGGCATCGATGGCCGCCTCGATGGCCGCCAGCTCTTCGGCCGTGTAGCGGTGCGGCTCGATAGCCTGATACTTGCCGCGCTCGCGCGCCGTGTCGCGCTCGGTGCGGATGCACCAGGAGTCGGCCTGGGCGACGAGCACCCCATCGCTCTGGCGCACGAAGCGCGTGCGGTAGGTCTGCTTCACGGAGCGCCCGCTGAAGGCCGAGCGCTTCTCCTCCAGCGCGTGCAGCGCACTATGGCCGACGACGTGGTCGCCCTCGCGGAGCGGCTCGTACCACTCCCAGGCTGTGCCGGCGAACAGCGCGTGGATGCCCGGCAGTCCGCCGACCTGGCCGCTGACCACGCGGTCGAAGGCGTAGAGCATGCACGGCGGCGCGAGGACGGTGCCCCAGCGCGTCCGCGCGGAGTAGACCGCATCGCGCCAGAGGGGATTCGCGTCGCCGGTGCCGTCGGCGAAGTGGCGGATGGCGTCGCGCGTGGCCACCTCGACGTGCGGCTGTGGCCGCCGGACCTCGACGCCGATGCGCGCGCGCAGCGCTGCGAGCGCCTCGTCGGTGATGATCGCTGCCGTGCTCATGCGAGAACCTCGTCGTAGCAGTGATGCGTGATGCGTGATGAGTGGGGTGGGGACTGATCACTCATCGCTGGCCTGAGAATACCCGCCGGGAGCGCGGGCGTCTCGCCCGCCCCGGCCCCGCGCCTGGCTGATCCGCAGAGGGGCGAAGCCTCTCTGCACTCCTCTTGGCCGCAGCCACGTTTCATGCACCGCTCATGCACCGCCGGCGTCCCGCAGGGAGATCGCCAACTCGCCTATAATACGCGAGCGAGGCCGGCCCGCGTAACGGCGCTGGCCGGCCGCCCAGAAGGACGCGCCGTGGATGAGCAGTTTCTTCCCGAGCGCCTGGGGCGCCTGGCCAACCAGCTCAAGGCGCTGCGCGGCGGGGTGAGGGGGCTGGAGCAGGACGCCAGGCGGCTGCGTGGCGACGCCGAGCTGGCGGCGCAGTACCGGCGGGCCGTGCAGGCCGTGCTCGACCTCGACCAGCTCGTCTGGCGGCGCCTCCAGGAGCGCTGCCCCGTCCACCTCCGGGCGGACTTGGCCCCGCGCGAGCTGGCGACCATCGCGCGGGTGCGGCGCGAGCTGCTGGGGGAGTTGCCCATTTCCCTGCGGGTCCCCAGCGATGAATGAAGCGTCGCGCGCATGGCAGGGGGAGTGCAGAACGGCAAAGCCCCTCTGCGTACCACTCCAGGAGGGCTGGGGCGGGGCAGCGCCGGCTGGAAGCCATTGTCACAGGGGTACGAGGCCAGCCGTCCGGGCGGGGGGATGTGGTACGATTGACCCGATCACCACCGCTAGAGTGCCGCACCTCGCCGTCGGCCGCCTGCGAGGGCGGCGCGCGCGGGCGCGGGGCCGGAGATTGTAGAAGCGGATGCGCACCGCGGAGCGCGCGGCGTGAGCCGGCGTATGCTGCTGGCGCTGGAGGACGGCGCCGTCTACGAGGGGACATCGTTTGGCGCGCCGGTCGAGGCGACGGGCGAGGTGGTCTTCAACACCGGCATGACCGGCTACCAGGAGATCTGCACCGATCCCTCGTATCGCGGCCAAATGGTTGTCCTGACGTACCCCATTATCGGCAGCTACGGCGTCACACCCGAGGATGCCGAGTCGCGCCGCCCCTGGCTCGCCGCGCTGATCGTGCGCGAGTACTGCGACGGGCCGAGCAACTGGCGCGCCGGCGAGGCGCTGGGCGCGTATCTGGCCCGTCACGACGTACCGGCCATCGCCGGGGTCGATACGCGGGCGCTCACCCGCCGGCTGCGTGCCACGGGCGCGCTGCGTGCCGCGCTGGGCTTCGCCGAGGCGCACAGCGGCGCGGAGCTCGTCGAGCAGGCGCGGGCCGTGCCGCCCCTGGCGGAGCAGGACCTTGTCGCCGAGACGACGCTGTCGGCGCCGCGGCGCGCCGAGGCCGGCAGCGGGCCGCGGCTCGTCCTGGTCGACTGTGGCAATAAAGAGAACATCATTCGCTCGCTGGCGCGGCGCGGCGCCGAGATCGTCGTCCTGCCCTTCGACGCGCCGCCGTGGGCCATCCTGCGGGAACGGCCTGATGGCATCGTCGTCTCGAACGGCCCGGGCGACCCGGCTGCGCTTGATGCCACCGTGGCGACGATCCGCGACCTGCTGCAGCGCGGCGTGCCGCTCTTCGGCATCTGCCTCGGGCACCAGCTCCTCGGGCGGGCCATCGGCGCGCGGACGAGCCGCCTGCCCTTCGGCCACCACGGCGGCAACCATCCGGTCAAGGACCTGCTGACCGGCGAGGTGCACATCACCTCGCAGAACCACGAGTTCCAGGTCGAGGCCGACTCCGTCCCGCCCGAGAGCGGCTTCTTCGTCAGCATGATCAACCTGAACGACCGCTCCGTCGAAGGGCTGGCGCATCGCGCACTGCCGGTCTTCTCGGTGCAGTACCACCCGGAGGGCAGCCCCGGGCCGCAGGACAACCAGTACCTCTTCGACCGCTTCCTGGCGCTCGTCGCCGAGCAGCGGCAGCAGCGCGGCGCCTAACGAGGACCGAGGGGATGGCCACGACCGACGTGCGGCGCGTGCTGGTCCTGGGCTCGGGGCCGATCGTCATCGGCCAAGCGGCCGAGTTTGACTACGCCGGCACGCAGGCGTGTAAGGCTCTGCGCGAGGAGGGCGTCGCGTCGATCCTCGTCAACTCGAACCCGGCGACGATCATGACCGACGAGGAGGTGGCCGACGTCGTCTACATCGAGCCGCTGGCCGTGGAGGTCGTCGAGCGCGTCATCGCCCGCGAGCGGCCCGACGGCCTGCTGCCGACGCTCGGCGGCCAGACGGGCCTGAACCTCGCCGTCGCCCTGGCCGACGCCGGCGTCCTCGACCGCTACGGCGTCCGCCTGCTCGGCACGCCGCTGGAGACGATCCGCAAGGCCGAGGACCGCCAGCTCTTCAAGGACCTGCTGCTGGGCATCGGCGAGCCCGTGCCGGAGAGCGCGACGGTCTACGCGCTGGACGACGCGCGCGCCGCGGCGGCGCAGATCGGCCTGCCGGTCGTCATCCGCCCCGGCTACACGCTCGGCGGAACGGGCGGCGGCATCGCCTGGAGCTGGGAGCAGTTCGAGCGCATCGCCAGCGGCGGCCTCGCCGTCAGCCCCATCCACCAGATCCTCGTCGAGCGCTGCCTCGTCGGCTGGAAAGAGATCGAGTACGAGGTCATGCGCGATGGAGCCGACAACTGCATCACCGTGTGCAACATGGAGAACCTCGACCCCATGGGCGTGCACACCGGCGACAGCATCGTCGTCGCGCCGAGCCAGACGCTCTCCGACAAAGAGTACCAGATGCTGCGCAGCGCCTCGCTGAAGATCATTCGCGCGCTGCGCATCGAAGGTGGCTGTAACATCCAGTTCGCGCTCGACCCCTGCTCGTTCCAGTACTACGTCATCGAAGTCAACCCGCGCGTCAGCCGCTCGTCGGCGCTGGCGTCGAAGGCCACGGGCTACCCGATTGCCCGCGTGGCGGCGAAGATCGCCGTCGGCCGGCGGCTCGACGAGATCCCCAACGCCGTGACGAAGAAGACGACGGCGGCCTTCGAGCCGGCGCTCGACTACTGCGTGGTCAAGATTCCGCGCTGGCCGTTCGACAAGTTCCCCGGCGGCGACCGCACGCTGGGCACGCAAATGAAGGCCACCGGCGAGGTCATGGCCATCGACCGCTGCTTCGAGGCCGCGCTCCAGAAAGCCGTGCGCTCGCTGGAGGTCGGCGGGAGGACGCTGCTCTGGGAGGACCCGGCCTGGGGCGCGAACGACGGCGTCGTGCCGGAGGTCGTTTGGGGATTGATCGCGCGGCCTACCGACCAGCGCCTGTGGGCCATCGCCGCGGCCCTGCGGCGCAGCGCCGCGCCGCGGGAGGTCGCTGCGCGCAGCGGCATCGATGTCTGGTTCGTCGACCGCGTGCAGGCGGTCATCGCGATGGAGCGCCGCCTGCTTCGCGAGAAGCTGCGCCCGGACCTGCTCTGGGCATCGAAGCGTCTCGGCTTCTCCGACGCGCAGATCGGCGTGCTGGCCGACCTCCTGCCGGAGCAGGTCCGGCGCACGCGGCAGGATTGGGAGATTCGGCCGGTCTACAAGATGGTCGACACCTGCGCCGCCGAGTTCGAGGCCGCGACGCCCTATTTCTACTCGACGTACGAGCACGAGAACGAGGCCACGCCGCTGGGCGGGCCGAAGGCGCTGGTGGTGGGTTCGGGGCCGATCCGTATCGGCCAGGGCATCGAGTTCGACTACTGCTCGGTGCACGCCGCTTGGGCGCTGCAGGGCGCCGGCGTCAAGGCCATCATGGTCAACAGCAACCCCGAGACGGTGAGCACGGACTTCGACACGTCCAACCGGCTGTACTTCGTGCCGCTCGACGAGGAGAGCGTGCGCGACATCCTCGACAACGAGGGGCTGGACGAGACGCCGGCCGTGGTGCAGTTCGGCGGCCAGACGGCGATCAACCTGGCCGGGCCGCTGGCCATGGGCGGGGCGCGCATCATCGGGTCGAGCGCCGAGGCGATCGACATCGCGGAAGATCGCCATCGCTTCGAGGATTTCTTGAATCACCTCGGCATCCCGCAGCCCCCTGGGGCCGCCGTAACCAGCCTCCAAGAGGCGGTCGGCGTCGCCCGGCTTATCGGCTATCCGG
>JACQUS010000489.1 GCA_016210125.1 Chloroflexota bacterium
AGCGCCACCGCCTGCGCCACGGCGCTCGCCTCCCAGAGTGGCAGGAAGGCGCGGGCAAACAACGCCGCCGCGGCCGCCGCCGGGCCGAGCTGCCGCGTGCGCGTGCGCCGGCCGTGGCGTAGGACGAAGACCGCGGCCAGAGGTGCGGCGGCCGGCGTCACCGTCGCCACGTCGCCGTGCCAGGGCGTGCTCCAGAGATACAGCGGACCGCCGCTCGCGGGGCGCACGACGACGCGGTCGTCGTTCAGCAGCGTCGCGTCGCGCGCGCGCAGCCACAGGCGGGCCAGCGTGCTCTTGCCGGCGCCCGAGTGGCCGACGAGCGCAATGCCCCGGTCGCCGAGGGCGACGCCGGCCGCGTGCAGCAGCGCGCCGCCGTGGCGCGCGAGCAGGTGCAGCCAGATGAGCTGGTCGAGCGGGTAGGCCAGCGGCTGGGCATCGCGAGCGTCGGGGTCGACGAGCAGCTCGCCGTGCGCCCAGGCGGCGTCGCAGCGGAGCAGGCGGTCGGGCCGGCGGTGCCGGCCGTTGAGATAGGTCGCCAGCCGGCGATAGTCGCCATCGGCCCAGAGCCGCCAGAGGTCGCCCCCGGCGAGGGGTGAGCGGCTGGGTGGGGGTGGCGGCGCGGCGTAGCGCAGCGTGAGCGCCAGGGCGGCCGGCTGGCCCAGCGGGCAGCGGAACGCGGCCCAATCCGGAGCGAGCGGCGGCAGCTCACCGGCCAAGCGCAGGCCCAGGCCGCCGACTGCCAGGTCGGTGCTCCGCGTGACACCCTCGCCCGCGGGCTCAGGGCCGGCGATGCTCGCCAGAAGACCGACCCGCGCGCCCTCGTCGACCATTGGCGGATACAGCCGCGTGGCGGAGCGGTGAGGCCCGGCCGGCACCGCTCACGAGCCTTGCTTCTTGGTGGCGCAGGACGGGCTGCTGCGGCAGCGCCCTCCCGTCCTGTTCGGCCCGCCCCCCGACTTGCAGACCTGCATCGTCGCCTGCTCGACCTCCAGGCGCACACGCGTCAAGCGCGGCGGCTCGTAGGGACGGCGTGCCGAAAGGGCAGACACGGCGGCTCCTCCTCGCTACGAGCCGGTCTTCTTGTTGGTACAGGAGGGCGTGCTCTGGCAGCGTCCGCCGCTGCGGTTCGCCCCGCTTGACTTGCAGACCTGCATCGTCGCCTGCTCGACCTCCAGGCGCACGCGCGTTAGGCGCGGCGCCTGATAGGGTCGGCGGGCGCTCGGCGGTAGGGCCATCGCCTAGCTCCGTGCCAGCGCCGTCCGCTCGCGCTGGAAGGCCAGCGGGACGGCGGCGCGCTCGGCCGCCAGGGCGGCGAAGGCCGCGCCGCGCGCGTGCGCGACCTCGCAGGCGTAGTCCACGGGCGTCTCCTCGTCGCCGGTCTCGAGCTGCGACCAGCCGGGACAGGAGTTGCACGTGTGCCCGCCGTCGCAGACGTGCGCCGCCTGGCTGCGCTTGCGGTGGCGCACGCGATACAAGAAGTCGTCCCAGCCCTCGCGGAAGCTGCCGCGGCGCAGGTCGAAGCCGGGCTTGCGGTGCAGCAGGCACATCGTCAGGTGCCCGCCGGGGTCGACGTTGAACGACGTCAGGCCCGCGCCGCAGAGGAACAGGTCGTCGCCCGGCCGCTCGTCGGCCGCGCCGCGCTCGGTCGCCAGGAACTCCACCCACTCGTCGCCACGCTTGCCATCCGCCAACTCGACGGCGACGATCTCCGTCGGGCTCAAGCGCAGGGCGCAGGGGGCCTTCGAGCCGTCGATGCGCGGCTGGATCTCCAAGTCATAGCTGAACTCCAGCCCCAGGCCGGCGGCGATGCGCCGCATCAGCGGCAGCTCATGCGCGTTGGGCTTCATAACCATAGCCTTGAGCTTGAGCGGCACGCCGCGCGTGACCAGAAGGTCGATACCGCGCAGCGTCTTCTCCCAGGCGCCCGGCGTGCGCGTCACGGCGTCGAAGGTCGCCTTCGTCCCGCCATAGAGCGTGATCTCGACGCGAAACGGCGGCAGCTCGGCAAACAGGTCGGCGATGCGCTCGGTGATCATGGCCCCGTTGGTGAAGATGGTGATGATGAAGCCGCGGTGCTTGGCGTAGCGGTAGATGTCGGCGAAGTCGCGCCGCAGCAGCACCTCGCCGCCGGTGATGAGCAGCCAGAGCGTCCCGGCCGCGGCCATGTCGTCGAGGAGGTGGCAGACCTCGTCGAAGGTCAGCTCGCTGCGGCGGGCCGCGCCGTCGCCGGCCGGCAGGTTCACGTAACAGTGAACGCAGTTGAAGTTGCAGCGGTGGGTCAGCTCTAGGCTGCCGTCGATGGGGATGCGCCGGGCCGCGGCCTTGGCGAAGAGGCGGTCGCGCAGCGCGGTGTACGGCATCGGACAGCGGGGCATGGTACTTCCCCTCACACGGCGCCGCTAAGGCCCCGCATCCGCTACGCGCTCGACCGCGCCGGCGTGCTCTAGCGCGCGCAGGAAGCGCAGCAGGTCCTTGCGCGCCTGCGCCGGCTGCACCTCGAAGGCGGCCACGACGCCGGCGAGCACATGGTCGACGGTCGTCTGCCCGTCTAGCCGCTCCCAGACGTGCGCACCCACCTCGTTGAGCGTGTAGATCGTCTCTAGCCGCGCCACGCTCTGCCGCACGGGAACCAAGATGCACTCGTCCACGATGCGCCGGAAGACGAAATCGGCGTGGCGACAGTAGATGTCGCCGCCGCGCGGATGCTCCATCGGCGATCCCCACGCTCTGCACAAACTGTACGGGTCGTTCGGCCAGGCAGTCAAGGTTCGGGCGTGGGGGACGGCCTACCGGCGGCAGGGTACGGCGGTCCCGCGCGCTTAGACCGGCAGCGAGGTGCCGTTCGCCGTGGCGTCCCGGAAAGCCTCGGCCAAGGACGAGTCGCGGACGTGCAACCATTGCTCAACGGTGCGTAAGATGCGCGGCAGACCGCGCGGGGGCAGCACGTCTGCCTCCCAGGATGCGATGGCCTGCGCGAGCGCCGGCGACACAGGGTTGCGCACGGCCAAGCCTTCGGCCTCTCCGGCGCGGAGCAGGCGACGGTCTGGGGTGACCAGCACGCCCCTCTCAGCACGCGCCTTGTGCAGCAACACGGCGTCAGCGCTGGCCAGACCATAGCGCTCCTGAAACCTCAGCACAGGCTCGACATCATCGGGCTCCACGTCGGCCCACCGCACAGCCGCGCGCAGCAGACGGCCTACCGCGTGAGTCGTGTCCGTCACAGCTACGACATAATGGCCGACGAGGACGTGGAAGACTTCCAACGCGTTGAGCACCGAGCTAGCGCAGGAGCCGGCGCGCAGCACCTCCTCGGCCTGGGGTTGCGCGGGATGTGCCTCAACGTACGCGTACACGAAAAGCGGCGTGTCGATCCAATTCACGAGGCGCGCTCATCGAGCGACTCGTCATCGAAGAGTGGATCCCAGTGCGGTCGTTCACGGCCCGAGCCTGGCACGACGCGCTGAGCGAACACCTCATCCCACGACAGTTTCTGCCCGCCGCCGTAGCACGCGTGAATAGCACGCCGCACCAGTTCGCTAGCCGAGAGGCCCGTCCGCCGGCTAGCGGCCTGCAAGACCTTGTCGTCGGTCTCGTCGAGATGGATTTGGCGGCGGATACCCATCCAACCCCCTCTACCGTGCGGCGTCCGCCACACCTCCACTGTACATCGTCAGGCATAGCACGCTGCAAGGTCACACACCTCCATTCGGCACACTCAGCCCGCCGCGGTCTCGGCCGACTGGGCCACGGCCTGCTGGCGTGCCTCGCGGCGGATCTCGCGCCGTGCGAGCCAGGCCAGCCAGCCGCTCAGCGACCAGCGCGCAGGCTTCTTCGGTAGCTCCCGCGCGCCGATGGCCAGCGCGTCGGCCATCACGTGCTCGATCGCTGCGGGCGATGGCTCGCGGCCGTGCTCGATGAGCACGTTGGCCACCACGCGACTCAAGATGGGCATCTCGGTATCGATCAGCGCGTGGAACGCCGCGCGGTCGCCGGCGAGAGCGCGGTCGAGCAGCTCGCGCTCGTGGAGCAGGCTGCGCTCCAGCGCGCGGACGGCCGCGGCGGGCAGCGAGGCGCGCTTGCGCTCGTAGGCGTAGTCGCGGCGCAGCCTGCTCATGAAGCGTGGGAGCTGGTCCTCGACCAGGTCCTCGAAGGCACGCTTGAGCAGCACGGCAATGGTCGGGCCGCTGTTGCGCTTGGCTGGGAGCACGCGGTCGAAGAGCGCCAGGCGGATGCTGCCGTAGTAGGTATCGCGCCGGATATCGTGCTCGACGGCCAGCGTCAGGTGGACCAGGTCGGGATCGACGTGCAGCAGCCGCCGGTCGAGCCGCTGGACCTGGCGCTCGATCTCGCGCTCGTCCGCGGGCGAGAGCTGGCAGCCGTGGGTTGTGACGTGCAGCTTGGTCACCGATCGCACTCCTGAGGGCGATGGACGCGAGACCGCCGGCGGCTAAATCGCACCAGGCCGTGCCGCCGCCGTCGCGCCGGCCGTCTCCCTTCCAGCATACGGCGCCGCGCCGGCCCGCGCAGCGCGATCGGCCGCCGCGCCGGCGGGTGGATGGCAGCACGCGGTGCAGCGGTCCTGCTATGCTTGGCGTGAGCGGCGATGCCGGAGCGCGCGTTTTCCCCGTCTCCGCGCGGAGAGAGACGGGGGGCCGAGATTCAGAAGCAAGGAGCCAGCGCCGTATGGACGACCCCGCCCCAGGCGGCCCGCTGACCGGCGTGCGCGTGCTGGATATCGCCGTGCTGCTGGCCTCGCCCTTCGCCGCGGCCCTGCTCGGCGACTTCGGGGCCGAGGTCATCAAGGTCGAGCTGCCGGGCAGCGGCGACGGCCTCCGGCGCTTTCCACCCTTCGCCGACGATGTCTCGCTGCACTTTGCCGCGACCGGCCGCAACAAGAAGGCCATCACCCTCGATCTGCGCGCCCCGCGCGGCCGCGAGCTGTTCTTGCGCCTGCTCGCCCAGTCCGACGTGGTCGTCGAGAACTTCCTGCCCGGCACCCTCGAGAGCTGGGGCCTGAGCGAGGACGTTCTGCGGGAGGTCCACCCTGGGCTCGTGCTCCTGCGCATCTCCGGGTACGGCCAGACGGGCCCCTATCGTATGCGCCACGGCTTCGGCACGACCTGCCAGGCCATCAGCGGCCTGACCTACCTCAGCGGCTATCCCGACCGACCGCCCGTCAATCCGCCGTATTCGCAGGCCGACTACATCGCCGGCCTCTTCGGCGCACTCGGCGTCATGTTCGCTCTCTACCACCGCGACGCGCGCGGTGGTCGCGGCCAGACCATCGACCTCGGCCTCTATGAGGGCACGTTCCGGCTGCTCGAGTTTCTCCCCGCGGAGTACCTCAAGCTCGGCATCCTGCGCGAGCGCACGCCCGGTCCGCTATCGGGCGCGCCGGTCGGCATCTACCAGACGGCCGACGGCAAGTGGGTCGTCGTGACCGTGAGCGCCGACCGCATCTTCCAGCGCTTCTGCCAGGCCATCGGCCGACCGGAGCTGGCCGAAGACCCCCGCTACGCCACCAACGACCGCCGCGCCGAGCACCGCGAGGACCTGGATGGCATCACGCAGGAGTGGGTCGGCGCGCGCCCCCTAGCCACGGTCGTGGCCGCGCTCGACGGCGCTGGCGTGCCCACGAGCCCGGTCTACAGCATCGCCGACATCGTCACCGACCCGCAGTACCAGGCCCGCGAGAACATCGTCACGGCGGAGGACCCGCGCATCGGCCCTGTCCCGATGCCCAACGTCGTGCCCAGGCTC
The DNA here is from genome assembly GCA_016210125.1 of Chloroflexota bacterium. GTDB lineage: Bacteria > Chloroflexota > UBA6077 > FW602-bin22 > JACQUS01 > JACQUS01. The sequence goes on from JACQUS010000489.1 coordinate 5,761, forward strand.
TCGCGCACGCCGGGCTCCGTCCGCCGGGCCGCGCCGCGTGTTGGCGAGCACAACGAGGAGGTCTATTGTGGCCTGCTCGGGCTTGGCCGCGCCGAGCTGGAGACGCTGCGCGCCGAGCGCGTCGTCTAGCGGTCCGTCGCGCGCCGGCAGCGTAACGGCGAATCGGAAGCGCGGTGTAATCTTCGGACTCTCCCATCTGCGGCACAGCGCGGAGTATTCTAATGGTGAGATGAAGCCGCCACGCTCGCCGCGGCAGACATGGGTAAAATTTCACCGCGGCGGCGGCCGTCGACCGCGCGAGAATCCTGGCGCGCGGTGTGGCCATGTACGTAAGATATGGTGGTCTGAGAGACGCGCGACTCTCGGTGAGCACCTGCGGGGGAGCTGGACGGCGCGATACGCACGGAACATACGCACGGAACATACGCGGGAGACACGTGCGCACACACGTGCCGGGGGGAGCTAGCCAACGACCAGCCGCATATGGTACGCTTCGTCGTACACAGCGGCGCGCGGTAGTCCGCGTGCGCGCTGGGGTGCACGGCTGCGCTCACGGTGGTTGACCATCACGCCGAGGTCGCCAGAGATGGAGCGACGAGGCTTGGGGGCACCGACGGCATGACGCGCGAGATTGATCTGCAGGCGATTCTCCAGACAACCCAGCGCCGACCGCGAGCGCGCGCCGGCGAGGTGCTCGTCCGCGAAGGCGATGCGCCAGTGGCGGTGTTCGTCGTGCTCGCCGGCCGCGTCGAGCTACGGAAGACCACGCCACGCGGCGATGCGGTGAGCCTCGGGGTGGTGACCCCCGGCGAGATGTTCGGCATCGAGGCGCTTGCGAACTTGCCCATGGGCAGCACGGCCGTCGTCGTCGACGACGCGACGCTGCTCGTGATCGACGCGCGAACGGCGCTGGAGCTCCTCGTACGCCGGCCGCGCTTCACGCTCGGACTGCTCCAGATCCTTTGTGACCGCGTCGCGACCCTCGAGCGGCAGGCCGCCAGCGGCACGGTGATGGCCGCGCCGGAGCTGCCGCCCACCGGGGCCGTCGGCCAGCGTATGTTGCCGCCGCGCTCGGCGTTTACCCCGCGATCGACGCCCGCGCGCGCCGCTGCCGCCCCGACCACCCAGCGCACGCCGGCCGCGGCGAGCGCGGCCAATGCGCACCCTGGCGAGACCAAGGAGGCGGCGCCCGCGGCCGCCGCGCCCGCCGTGGAGCTGCCGAAGGAGTTCTGGACGAAGCACGTCGTCTGTCCCGTCTGTGCCGCCGACTTCGACGCCGTGCACCTGCGCTCCGAGGCCGTGCGGCTCAAGGAGCGCGACAGCGACTTCTGCGAGCGCTACCACGGCTACAACCCGGTGCATTATGCCGTTTACGTCTGCCCAGAGTGCTTCTACGCCGCCTATCCCGACGACTTCGGCACGCTCTCCAGCAAGGAGGCCGTCGCTATGGGCAGCGCGCTGGCCGAGCTGCTCGAGTCGACCAGCGCGCAGATCGACTTCCGCGGCATACGCGACCACGCCGCGGCGACGGCCAGCCTCCGCTTCGCCGTTCACTGCTACCAGCGGCGCGACGCCGAGGCGCGCAAGCTCGCCGGTCTCCACCACCGGCTAGCCTGGCTAGCGCGCGAGGGCAGCGACGCCAAGGCCGAGCAGGAGCATCTGGCCCAGGCGCGTGATGCCTACCGCGCTGCGCTCGACCAAAGGCCGCCGCTCGACGGCCGCGCCGAGGCCACGGCGATGTACCTGCTGGCGGACATCAACGCCCGCCTCGGCGAGGCGGCCGAGGCGCTCCGCTGGCTGGAGGCCGCGGCGAAGCACCCCGAGGTCGACAAGACGATCTCCCGCGCCGCCCAGGAGCTGCGGCAGACGATCCGCGAGCGCACGCGGTCCTAGACGCAAGCTCATACAGCAAGCTCATACAAAAGAAAGGCGCGGTGGGAGCGAAGCGTCCCGCTCGCCCACCCCCACCGCGCCGGATGGCGGACCCGCCGATCCCCAGGGTACCCGCCCGGCGCCCCGCCGGATGCGCCGTTCCTCCTATCCCCGTTTCGTCGGCTCGCCGCGGCCGACGGGCGATCCGTTACTCCGCGCGGCGTGGCACGTCGACGTGTGCGCAGCGCACGAAGCGCTCGATGGCGCGCCGTAGCTCCTCGTAGCGCTGCGCGAAGGTAACCAGGCGCTCGTCAGGCGGCGCGGCCGGGCTGCCAGCATACTCCTGCTCGACCGGGCTGCGGTCGGCCGCCTTCGCAACCAAACTCAGCCGGCGCCCTGGCTCCGGCGTCAGGGCATCGCCCGCACTGTCCGACACCCGCGCACCGATGCCGGCGCGCGGCAGCAGCGTGGCCGGCGCCGTGTCCTGAGGGTCAGGCGCGGCTGCCTGCGGCGTCGCCGCGTCGTTCACGCGGCCCCCCGCTCATCGTGGCGTCGACCTTGCCGCCAGCGTGCCGCGATGGCCTCGACCACCCGCCGAAACTCGCGCCGCTCGTCCTCCAGCAGCGCGTCGTCGCTCAGCACCTCGGCGACGGCGCGAAGGGTCGCATCGCGCGGCCCAAGGCGTGCCAACGCACCCGGAAGCTGCCCGGCGGCGACCAGGAGGCGGTCGCGGTCCTCCGGGCGCAGCTCGAGCGCTGCGGCCAGTGCCTCGATGAGCGCGCGCCGCGGCGGTTCGCGCTCGCCGCTCTCTAGGCGGTTGATGTAGCTAGCGTCGACGCCCACATGCCGCGCCAGCGCGCTCTGCGAGCGCCCGGCGTGCTGCCGAAAGGCCCGCAGCATCACGCCAAAGCCGGTTCCGCCGTCCACTGCTCATCCCTCCTGCGCTAGCGTGGTGGAGGCCACCCGCCAGCCCGCCTGCCTGACGCTACGATAGTGCATTCGTGTCAGCATGTCAATAGGTCAACCTTTCTATTGTGCCATATTGGCACTACTCACCTGCGAGGGTGCGGGACAGTGCCTGCACGTCCGCTAGGCGACGCGGGCGCTGGCGACCCTATGGACGCCGGCCCGCGAAGATCAAGGTGTACATCATCATGGATGTATCTCTCTGGCACATGTACTCCCCCGGTGTACGACTGACGCGCCGCCGGAGCCACGCGTCGGGAGAGTCGGTCATCTCACTGCGCGACGCCAGCGATGGATGAAAAGCTGCTGCTGAGCAGGGGGTCGGCCTCACCCCCGGCCCCCTCTCCAGCCGCGCTGGAGAGGGGGAGCAGAGCGGGCGGGGAGTCCAGAGGTCGCCTTCGGCGACCTCTGGGAACCCTTTCCGGGGTGGGGCGGGGCACGCACCCGCGTCGAGTTCACGATCAGCCAGCGCGGGCCGTCGGGTCCGCCCGTTGGGGGGCTATAATCAGGCGAGGGCGGCAGCGTGCCTGGAGAGCGACGCTCGCCGGCGCCGGCACGCCACGAAGGAGGGCGCGCATGGGTCTCCTATCGCGGATCATGACCCTGTTCAAGGCCAAGATGAGCCAAGCGCTCGACACTGCCGAGAGCCCGCATGAGCTGCTCGACTACTCGTACGAAAAGCAGCTCCAGCTCCTCCAGGACGTCAAGCGCGGCATCGTCGAGGTGGTGACCGCGCGGCGGCGGCTGGAGCTCCAGCTTGCCAAGCAGGGCGACAGCATCGCCCAGTTCGACGACCAGGCGCGCCGAGCGCTCGCCGCCGGCCGCGAGGACCTCGCCCGGCTCGCGCTGGAGCGCAAGCAGGTCGGGGCGGCGCAGATCACCGACTTGCAGCGCCAGATTGGCGAGCTGGCCAGCGAGCAGGAGCGCCTCCAGGGCGCCGAGCAGCGCCTGGCGATGAAGGTCGAGAGCTTCCGCACGCGCAAGGAGGTCATCAAGGCGCAGTACACCTCCGCCGAGGCCCAGGTGCGCATCGGCGAGGCCGCGACCGGTCTCTCCGAGGAGTTTACCGACATCGGCATGGCCATCGAGCGCGCCGAGCAGAAGACCGAGCGCCTGCGCGCACGCGCCGGGGCCATCGACGAGCTGACCGCGGTCGGCACGCTGGAGGACCTGACCGGCGGTAGCGACCGCGTCGAGCGCGAGCTGGCGCAGCTCGCCGCCGGGCAGGCCGTCGACGCCGATCTGGCGGCCCTCAAGCACGAGCTCCAGGCCGGCACGCCGCCGCGGCAACTCGGCCCCGGCGCATAGGGACGTGGGAGAAGAGCCGATGATCGTGCGCATTATCTCCGAGGGCCAATACCGACTCGACAGCGCCCTGCTCGATGAGCTGAACGCGGTGGATGCCGAGATCGTCGCCGCGGTCGGCCAGGAGGACGACGCGCGCTTCCGTGACCTGCTGGCGCGGCTCTTCGCCCTGGTGCGCGAGCGCGGCCGGCCGCTGCTGCCGGACGAGCTGGCGCCGTCGGACGTCGTGCTGCCGCCGCCCGACCTGTCGCTGGCCGAGGCTAAGACGCTGTTCGTCGGCGAGGGCCTGCTCCCGGGCTAGCGCTGCGTCGAGCCCGCGCCTCTCCGCGCGCGGCGTGCGCCTTGCCTCCTGGCGGTGCTACCCGGCACGCCCACGCGGGATCATTTGCGGCGGCGGCCAGGCTGGGGCTTGACATGACCTGATGTGTCTGGCATGATGCTTGGCACTCAGGCGGCAGGCGGCCCGAACGCTTCAGGAGGGAGGGACCCATGCGTCAGCAACTGTCCTGCGTCGCGCTGGGATCGCTGGTGGTACTGGTCGTAGGCTGCGCTGCACCCACGCCGGCTCCTGCGCCGGCCGGCGCGCAGAAGCCGAGCGCGCCGCCGGCGGCCGCCCGGGCGCCGGCGCCCGCGGCCGCGCCGCAGAAGCCCGCGGCCGCGCAGCCGCCGGCGCAGGCCAAGCCGGCAGCAGCCAAGGCGGCGGTGGCCAAGGTGGTGAAGCTGGCAGGGGTGAACGCGATGACCGCCCAGTCGGCCTCGTACGGCACGCGCGGCCAGCACGGCGCGCAGTTGGCGGCGAAGCTCGTCAGCGCCGCCGGCGGCTTCACCGATAGCTGCGGCAACACCTACACGATCGACGTCTCCACGGGCGACATGGCCAACGACCGCAACCAGGCCATCGCTCTCGGTCGGAAGGCGGCCGAGGATAAGGACGTGCTGGCGGTGGTCGGCCCGACCCCGTCGCCGGGCTTCATTGCCCTCGTCCCGGTGGCCGAGCAGGTAAAAATCCCCGTCGTGGCCATCGGCGCGGCGGCGCCGATCAAGGAGTGGAACCGCTGGGCCTACCGGCCGGCGGTGTCGGCATCGCTGGCCGACGCGCAGATGGCCAAGCGTCTGCACCAGAAGTTCAAGATCGGCAAGATGGCGCTGATCTACGACCAGACGCAGGACGCGCAGGCCGGTTCGGCCAAGATCGTCCGCGACCAGGCGAAGGACGTCGGCTACGAGGTCGTGGCCTACGAGGCCTTCCGCGTCGGCGACCAGGACTTCCGCACGCAGCTCACCAAGATCAAGGGCACGGGCGCTGACTGGCTGGGCGTCTACGCGGCGACGCCCGAGCTGGCCAAGATCACGCAGCAGATGGTCGAGGTGGGCGTGAAGGCCAACCTCTTCACCGGCTTCGGCACGTTCAACGACCCGGTGGCCTGGGACCTCTCCAACGGCACGATCAAGGGCGGCTACACCTGGGCCGGGGTCAACATGAACGCCAAGGACCAGCGGCTCCAGGACTTCATCAAGGCCTACAAGGCCAACTTCACCGACGAGCCGACCTACTACTCGGCCCTGGGCTACGATGCCGTGCTGCTCGTCGCCGACGGCGTCAAGCGCTCCTGCTCGAACGTCGACCGCGAGAAGCTGATCGAGGCTCTGAGCAAGACCGACGGCTACCAGGGCATCGTCGGCAAGATCACGTTCAAGAACCCGCCCAGCGGCGAGAACCTAACTGGCGACGTGGTCGTGACGCGGACCACCGGGCGCGGCGACTTCGAGCTCGTGGAGTAGCTGCCGCACGCGCGAGGATGTCCGCCGCCTTCCCCCTCTCTGACTCGGGGAGGGGGAAGGCGGCAAGCACCCAGCCCGGCTCGCGATCTGTCACGCGACCCCGGCGGGACGAGGCTGACCGCGCGCCGAGGCACCGCGCTGCCCAACCGCACGGCGCCCTTTACTCAGCGGACGTCGCGCAGGACGTCGGAGAGGTCGCCCATGGCGCACGACGACGCCCCGGCCCTGCCGAAGGTGCACGTTCTCGGCACCGGCGGGACCATCGCCCACGTCACCGCCGACCGCCTCGACTTCGTGTTTTACTCCGAGCTCGGCTCGACCATCGGCATCGAGGAGACGCTGGACCGCGTGCCAGAGGTCCGGCGTATCGCCCGCGTCGAGGCCGAGCAGTTCTTCCGCGAGAGCGCGCGCAACTATCTCGGCCCGCACGAGTGGCCGCGCCTAGCGCGCCGCTGCACCGAGCTGTTGGAGGGCGACCCCGAGCTCGCGGGGATCGCCGTCACCCACGGGTCGGCGTTCATGGAGGAGACGGCCTACTTCCTGAATCTCACGGTGAAGTCAGCCAAGCCGGTGGCGCTGACGGCCTCGCAGCGGCCGCTCTCCAGCATCAGCACCGACGCCGACGTGAACCTCGTGGACGCCATCCGCGTCGCCGCGGCACCGCAGGCACGCGGGCGCGGCGTGCTGGTGGTGATGAACAACGAGATCCACGCGGCGCGCGAGGCCACGAAGGGCACCACCTTCCGCGTCGAGGCGTTCCACCCCAAAGAGCTGGGCTTCCTTGGCTACGCCGACTCGGACGGCGAGGTCGTCTTCTACCGCGGGGTCGAGCGGCGGCACACGACGCAGACCGAGTTCGATGCCAGCGAGATCGGCGAGCTACCGCGCGTCGACATCCTGTACGTCTACGCCGGGGCCGACGGCGCGCTGGTCGAGCCGGCCGTCCAGCAC
>JACQUS010000036.1 GCA_016210125.1 Chloroflexota bacterium
ACGACGCTCCTCAACGTCCTCTCCTCGTTCATTCCGCCCCACGAGCGCATCGTCACTATCGAGGACCCCTGCGAGCTGCAGCTCCGCCAGCGCCACGTCATCCGCCTGGAGACGCGCCCGCCCAACGTCGAGGGCAAGGGCCAGGTGACGCAGCGCGAGCTGCTGCGCAACGCCCTGCGCATGCGCCCCGACCGCATCATCATCGGCGAGGTGCGCGCCGGCGAGGCCTTCGACATGCTCCAGGCTATGAACACGGGCCACGACGGCTCGCTGACTACCGTCCATGCCAACGCGCCGCGTGATGCCCTGGCGCGCATCGAGAACATGGTGCTCATGGCCGGGCTGGACCTGCCGGTGCGCGCCATCCGCGAGCAGGTCGCCTCGGCGCTCGACCTCGTGATCCACGTAGCCCGCCTGTCCGACGGCAGCCGCCGCGTCACCCACGTCGCCGAGGTCGTCGGTATGGAGGGCCAGACCATTACCATGCAGGACATCTTCGTCTTCCAGCAGACCGGCGTTGACAGTCGCGGCAAAGTGCAGGGGCGCATCGCCTCGGCCGGGCTGCGCCCGCACTTCGTCGAGCGCTTCGACGCCGCCGGCATCGGCCTGCGACCAGAGATCTTCGCCGCCGGCCACGCATGGGGAGCGTGAGCGTGCCACGCGGTATCGCGGGGCAGCCTCTCCACGAAGGGAGGGCGACGTGAGCCTCGAGCAGAGCGCGGGGCTGATCCCCGCACTGGCCTTCGCCAGCGTGTTCCTCTTCGTGTACGGGCTCCAGCAGGCCCTCGACCGCCGCGCCGCGCGCCTCGCCCGCTACCTCGACCGCTTCACGCCGCGCCACGCTATCGCCGCGTCCGCCAGCCCGAGCGGCCTCCTGCGGCGGCCGCAGCGCTTCAGCGGCATCCAGGTCCTCGATCGCTTCCTCCATCGCCAGGGGTTTGCCGCCCGCCTGGCGGACGACCTCGCGACGGCAGCGCTGCCGCTGCGCGTCGGCGAGTACTTGTTCATCCGTTGGATCTGCGCGCTGGGGCTGCTGGCCGTGGCCAACCAGGCGGCCATCAACCCGGCGCTCGCGGCCCTGGCCGCCCTCGGCGGCTACGCGGCTCCGGCGCTCTACGTCGCCCTGCGCCGTCGCCAGCGTCTCGACCGCCTCGACGAGCAGCTCGTCGAGGCGCTGGCGCTCATTGCCGGCGGCCTGCGTGCCGGCTACAGCTTCCTCCAGGGCGTCGAGGGCGTGGTCCGCGAGCTGCCGCCGCCCATCGGCGCGGAGCTCAAGGAGGTGCTGGCCGATCTCAGCATCGGCGTGACGATCGAGCAGGCGCTGCTCGGCCTGGCGCGCCGCGCGCCGACCGAGGACGTCGACATGGTCGTCACGGCCATGCTCATCCAACGCTCTACCGGCGGCAACCTGGCCGAGGTGCTGGACAACATCGCGCACACGATCCGCGAGCGGCTGCGCATCCGCCGCGAAGTGCGCACGCTGACGGCTCAGGAGCGCATGTCGAGCTACGTCGTCGGCGCCCTGCCGATCTTCTCGCTGGCCTTCCTCAGCGTGACCAATCCCGGCTATCTGAGCCTACTCTTCGGCACGCCGCACGGCCAGATGATGCTCGTCGCCGCGGTCGTGCTGGAAATCTGTGGCTTCATCCTGATGCGCCGCATCATCGACGTTCGGCTATGACCATGACGTTCGGCTATGACCATGACGTTCGGCTATGACCATGCCTGAGCTCATTCCGCTGCTGACCTTTGTCACTACCGTGCTCTTCGTCCTGGCCCTCGCGCCACCTCCTCGGCGGACACTGCGCCAGCGCCTTGCCCCGTACACGCGCCGCTATGCCTCCGCCCGCGAGCGCGAGCTGGCCGGGTCGGTCGTCGAGCGGCTGCTCCTCCCGGCCGGCCGCAGCCTCGCCAGCCTTGCCGCCAGCACGGCCCCGGCGCGCATCCGCGAGCGCGCCGCTCTGGATCTTGCCCGCGCCGGCCAGCCTGTGGACGTCACGACCTACCTGGCACTCCGCGGCCTGGCGATGCTCGGCCTGCCGCTGGCCTACGTCGTGGTGGCTGCGCGCCTCGGCCGGCCGCTCGACCTGCCCGGGATCGGCGCCGTCGCTCTTCTCTTCCTCGCCGGGAGCCACGTGAGCGGCTGGTGGGTGCGCAGCCGCATCCGTGAGCGCGAGCGTCGCATCGAGCGCGCGTTGCCCAGCGCGCTCGACCTCATCACCGTCTGCATGGAGGCCGGCCTGGCCTTCGACGCTGGCCTGGCCAAGGTCGTCGAGAAGACGCGCGGGCCGCTGGCGGAGGAGTTCGCCCGTGCCCTCCAGGAGATGCAGCTCGGCAAGCCGCGCCGCGAGGCCCTGCGCGACCTGGCGCGGCGCACGGCCGTCCGCGACCTCTCGTCCTTCGTCGCCGCCATCGCCCAGGCTGACCAGATGGGCATCAGCCTCGCGCCGGTTATGCGCTCCCTGGCCGACGAGGTGCGCGTCCGACGGCGCCAGCGCGCCGAGGAGCAGGCTATGCAGGCGGCCATCAAGATGCTCTTCCCGCTCGTTTTCTGCATCCTGCCGGCGATGGTGCTTGTCGTGCTCGGGCCGGCCTTCGTCACGCTCTACGTCGAGATCCTGTCCCAGATGGCTTATGGGCGGTAGACCGTGGACGGGCTCACCCTCTGGGGGGCCGCCGTCGCCGCCTGCGCGCTGGCGACGGGCCTGCTCGTCGTGCTGCGCGCCGCGCTTCGCCGCGCACCGCGCGCCGGCGGGTTGGCCCGCGGGCTCTTCGGCCGCCGGCGGCGCACATGTCCCCACCTCGGCCTAGCCGGCGATCCCTTCCGGCACGTTGAGCGACCCTCTGACGAGCACCGCTGCTACGCGTATCTGCAGCGCGACCGCGTCGACCTCGCGCACCAGCGGGCCTTCTGCCTCTCCGCCTCGTACCATCGCTGCCCCTGGCTGGCGATCCGACCCGGCCGCGCGCGGCGCTGGATGCCGGCACACCTGCGTGCCACCGCGCTGCGCCGATACCACGCCGCCGCCGTCGCGCTGGGCACCATCGCCCTGCGGCTGCGTCGGGCCAGCGCGGCACGGCGGCACGCCGCGGTGGCGCTGGTCGGGCTGGTTGGTGCGCTGGGCCTGGCCCACCTGCGCAGCGCCGGCGCCGCGCTCCGGCGAGCTGCGATGGCGTCCGGCCGCGGCGCCGTCCACGAGGCCGCCCGCGCAGCGGCCGCGGCGCGCGACGCGCTGCGCGTGGCGCTTCGACTCCTCGTTACGACGTTGCGGCTGCTCGCCCTCCGCGCGCTGCGCGCCGCCGGGCGCCTCGGCGCGATGGCCTGGGCCACCGTGCGCGCCGGGCCGCGACGAGACCGGCGCGCCCTCCGCTTGGCGCCGACGAGCGCAGGTGGCGCGCTGCCCCACTCGACCCCGGTCGCTAGGGGCACGCCAAGCCCCCGCCGCAGCGTCACGCGCTCCATTGGCGCTCCCCCGCTTCCGTCTGACACGGAGCCCGCTTCGCCTGTCGCCCTCTCTCCGCGTGCCGAGACGGGGCCGGGGCGTGAGGCTACGCAGCCGCTTGCCACCCCTGTCTACACCGCCCGCCAGGCCGCGCGCGAGCTCGACCTTATGGAACGCGGTCTCGCCGCCGTCGAGGCCGGCCGCGAGGCCGAGGCACACGACCTTTTCCGCGAGGCCGTCGCCGCGAACCCGCGCAGCGTGCGCGCCTGGTTCTGGCTGGCCAAGACCGCCCCGACGCTCGACGAGCTCATCGTCTGCCTCGAGCACGCTCTGGCCCTTGAGCCCGCCAATGAGCAGGTCCGCCGCAACCTCGTCTGGGCCTTGCGGCGGCGCGAGCAGGCGCGGGAGATGGCCGCAGTGCCCGCCGATGCGCTCGCAGCCATCGCGCTACGCCCGACGCTCGACGGCCGGCCTGCGGCCGGCGCCGAGCTCTGGAGCGGCCTCCTCGGCCTTGTGCGCGCCGCCGGCGCCGCCGCGGCGATCATGCTCGGCGCGGCCTGGTTCGCCGGCGGCCTGCCACCCGAGCTGCGCCAGGCCTGGCCGGTCGGCGACTACGGCCTCGCGGCCCTCGTGCCCACGGTCGACCTCGCCCGCGGGCCGGCCGTGGCCTGGCTGGACCTTTGGCCCGGCTACAGCGTCCTCTCGGCCGCGCCGTTCGTCCTCGGCTTCCTGTCCCTGTTTGTCGCCGCCGGCGTGCTCGGCCGTGAGGACTGGACGCGACTCTGGGGCCCGCTCCTCGCCCTCGCTAGCGTGGGGCTCTGGCCCGGCGCGCTGGCCGCCGCACCGGGGCACCCGGCGCTAGCGCTCGGCGGGCTACTCGCCCTGGGCAGCCTGGCGTCTGCGGCGGCCGACGACTAGGGGCACGCCGCTCCGGTAGTCCAGGAATCGCGCGTGCTGCGGCAGGATGCAAAGCGGGTGGTGGTCCCTTTTTGCGATAATCCCGAAGGGCGGCGTCCACCGGCTGGCCGAGCCGTCCGGAGAGCACCGCTGCGGGCCGCCTGCCCGCGCCGAGCATGCCCACACCCGGAGGCAAGACGTGAGCCGCATCCAGCCGCGTATCCTCGTTGTCGACGACGAGCGGCCGCTGGTCGACCTCCTGGCCGGCTACCTGCGCCGGGAGGGCTACGAGGTGCTGTCCGCCGCCGACGGACTGGCGGCTCTGGACCTCGTACGCACCGCGCGGCCCGACGTGGTCATCCTCGACCTCCTGCTGCCGGGGCTCGACGGCCTGGAGGTCTGCCGCCGCCTGCGCCAGTTCTCCGACGCCTACGTCCTGATGCTCACGGCCAAGGCTGAGGAGGTGGACAAGATCGTCGGTCTGAGCGTCGGCGCCGACGACTATGTGACGAAGCCGTTCTCGCCCCGCGAGGTGATGGCGCGCGTCAAGGCGCTGCTGCGGCGCGCCCGCGGCAGCGCGGCGACCACCGACGACGCGCCGGCGCCGCAGCGCCTCGGCGACCTCGTGATCGACCGTGCGCGCTACGAGGTCACGCGGCGCGGCGAGGCGCTGGCGCTCACGGTGCGCGAGTTCAGCCTGCTGGCCACCCTAGCCGAGCACCCCGGCCGCGTCTTTACGCGCGAGCAGCTCCTCCGACGCGTCTGGGGCGACACCGTCTACGACGAGCACGTCGTCGAGGTGCACGTCGGCAACCTGCGGCGCAAGCTCGAGGACGATCCAAGCCAGCCGCGCTACGTGCAGACGGTGCGCGGCGTCGGCTACCGCGTGAGCGGAGACGGCGAGTCGTGAGCCGCCCAAAGCTGTGGACGCGCGTCAGCCGGAGCCTCCATGCCAAGCTCCTCGCCGCGCACCTCGTCGTGGTCGCCGTCGGCATCGGCACAGTCTATGTGGCCGCAACGAGCACCGCACCACGCTTGTTCGACTACCACGTCGCCACGATGATGCGTGGCACGTCGATGGGCTCGGGGATGATGGGCCGCATGGGCGAGGTCTTCGACCTCACCATCGCCGAGGCATTCCGGAATGCCCTCGACCAGGCGCTGCTCATCGCCACGGTGGTGGCCCTGGTCGCCGCGCTCGGCGTGAGCGCGTTCGCCGCGCAGCGCGTCGTCGGCCCGGTGCGGCGCCTCGCGCTGGCGGCGCGGCGCATCGCCGCCGGGCACTACGCCGAGCGCGTCCCCGCCGGCGACATCGACGAGCTGGCCACCCTGGCCGAGTCGTTCAATGCCATGGCCGCCGTGCTGGAGAGCAGCGAGCGTCGGCGTCTGGAGCTCCTCGGCGACGTGGCCCACGAGCTGCGCACGCCGATCAGCACGCTGGAGGGCTACCTCGAGGGCCTGCTCGACGGCGTCGTCGAGCCGCATGCGCAGACGTGGGCCTTGCTCCGCGAGGAGGCCGGCCGGCTGCGGCGCCTCGTCGAGGACTTGCACGAGCTGTCGCGCGTCGAGGCGCAGCAAGTCCCGCTGAACATCGGGATCGTCTCGCCGGCGGCCATCGCCGAGCCGACGGTGGCCCGGCTGGCCGCCGATTTCGCCGCCAAGGGCGTGGCGCTGCGGGTCACGCTGCCCAAGGACCTGCCGCCCGTGCGCGCCGATCGCGACCGCGCCATCCAGGTGCTCACCAATCTGCTGAGCAACGCGCTGCGCTACACGCTGGCGCCGGGGGAGGTCGAGGTCAGCGCGACGCGCGACGGCCCGGCAGTGCGCTTCGCCGTGCGCGACACGGGCGTGGGCATCGCGCCGGAGCACCTGCCGCACGTCTTCGAGCGCTTCTACCGCATCGACAAGTCGCGCAGCCGCACGCTGGGCGGCACGGGCATCGGCCTGACCATCGCTAGGGCGCTCAGCGAGGCCATGGGCGGCCGGATCTGGGCCGCATCAGACGGCCCCGGCCGCGGCGCCACGTTTGCCTTCACCCTGCCGGTGGCGTAGAGCGCATCCGCTAGCGCACCTGGAGCTCGAAGTCGGCGCGCTTCGTCGCCCCGCCGCCCTGAGCCGTCACGGTGAGCTTCCATGTGCCCGCCATATTCGGCTTCAGCTTGGCGACGTAGTCGCCGCTCCCGGCGTCGCTGGCGTCGGCCTCCAGGCTGCCGTGCGCCATCTCGGTGTGCGTCGCGCTGACCTTCACTTTGGCGCCGGGCACCCCCTTCGCGTCGGCGTCGGCCAGCCGAATCTTGAGCGTCACGTCCTGGTCGGCGACCGGCGCAGTCGGCTCCGGCGTGAGGGTGACCGCCGCCGGCGGCTTGCCACTCGCCGGCGCGGCGGGCGCCGGGGCGCAGGCGGCCAGCGACGCCACGGCGAGCAGTGCTCTCGCGAGCGCCAAGAGCCGCCAATCGGTCGATGATACGCGGGTCATGCGTCTCCCCTCTCTATCGTCTCTTCTATCGTCTCTATGGCTCGACGACCATGTGGGTCATCATGCCGCCGGGCTCTTCGCCGTCGTTCGTCGTGTGGTGCGGGACGTGGCAGTGGATCATCCACGTGCCCGGGTTCTCGGCCGTGAACAGCAGGTCGTAGGTCTCGCCCGCCGCGACCATCTGCGTCACCGCGGTCGGGCCGTCCCACGGATAGCCGTCCTTGGCGATGACCTTGAACGGCTGGCCGTGCAGATGGATCGGGTGCGGCACCTCCGAGGCGAAGTTGATGAGCCGCAAACGCACCCGCTGGCCGCGCTTAACCCTGAGCGGTTCCGTCGCCGGATAGGCCCGGCCGTTCACGGTGAAGAAGTTGGTCATCGACATGCCCGGCATACCGGGCATGTCGCCCAGCGGCTCGCCGGTCTTGGCGTCGACGCCCCACTCCTGGAGCACCAGCACCTCGTCGCGGTCGACCTTGACGGCCTCGCCGTCCTTCGGCTCGATGACGAAGACGCCGCCCATGCCGCGCGTCGCCTGCGTGGCCTCGTAGTGCGAGTGGTACATGAACGTGCCGGCCTGCTTGACTCGGAACTCGTAGGCGAAGTCCTCGCCCGGCCCGATCGGCCGCTGCGTCACGCCGGGCACGCCGTCCATGGCGTTCGGCACGTCGAGGCCGTGCCAATGGATCGTCGTCGGCTCGTCCAGGCGGTTGCGCACGACGATCCGGACCATGTCGCCCTGGGTCACGCGGATGGCCGGCCCGGGCACCTGGCCGTTGTAGGCCAGGGCGACGACCGACACGTCGGGCAGGAGCGGCCAGCGCACCGCGGCCGCGGTCAGCTCGAAGACTTTCACGTCGCCGTCCATCGTGAACGCGAGCGGCTGGCCGCCACGCTCGGCGGTTGCCGCCGGAACGTCGGCGTGCGGCGACTCGGCCACGTCCTCCAGCTTCGCCGTCAGACCCGGCGCCGCCGACGGCGCCTGCAGCCGCGCGAGTCCGTAGCCGCCGGCCATCAAGAGGCCGGCAAGGGCAAGTCCGCCGAGGGCAAAGAGTAAGCGCTGCAAGGGACAAACCTCCAGCCAGGTGCTAAGGATCGCGTACGTCGTCGGGTCGCGGCGTGAGAGGGCGGCCGACTAGTTGCGGAACACCTGGAGGAGTGCCTGGCGATCGGCCGCGGGAGGTGGTGCCGGGCCGTGTGCGGCGGGACGCCACGCGGCGGCGCCTTCGCACGCCGAGAGAGGCCGCGCCAGCGCGACGGCCGCCGGCGCGCTGAGGCTGAGATCGGCGCGGGGCGCTGCGGTCATGGCGCAGTGGGGCGCGCGATCACCGGACGGCGCCGCCGGGTCGGTCGTCGGGCAACCGCCGCAGCGATCGCCGTGGTGGCCGGCCGAGGCGTGCGCGCGCGGCGCGTCGGCGGCGCTGGCTGCGGCGGCGTGCAGCGGCGAGGCCATGACCCCCACGTGCGCCAGCAGCGTGAGGAGCAGCAGCGCCGC
>JACQUS010000482.1 GCA_016210125.1 Chloroflexota bacterium
GCCCACGGCCGCGCCGAACGAGTAGCCGACCACGGCCAGCGGCACGGCGCGCCCGGCAAGCTCGGCCCGCAGGGCCTCGAACGCCGCCAGCACGTCGCGCACCTCGCCCGGCCCGCCGTCGTGCAGACCGGCGCTGCCGCCCACACCACGAAAATTGAAGCGCAGCGCGAGTACGCCGTCGGCGGCCAGGCCGCACGCCAGAGCGTCGACGACGTGGTTGTGCATGTCGCCGCCGTACAGCGGATGCGGGTGGCAGAGGACGGCCGCGGCGCGGACGTCGCCGGCCGGGACGTGCAGGCGGCCGACGAGGGCCCCGCGCTCGCCCGCGATTTGGATGGCTCGCTCGGCGACACGTGGGGTTGGCGGCGAGCCGGATGGCGGTGAGGTCATGGCGAGGAGGACGGCTGTCGGGCCTCCGGGCCGCCCTCGGGTGCGGCGGTCGCCTCGGCGGTCCTCTCAGCGGTCCTCTCAGCGGCCCTCTCATAGGGCTGGCGCTCGCCCGAGCGCAGGAGCGCAGCCAGCTCTTGGGCCAGCGTCTCCCGCTCCTCGTCATTCAGCTCGCGCGCCTCGACCGGCGCACCGCCGCGCCGGCGGCTGGCCTCGTCGAGGTGGCGTTGGATGACGCGCACGGCTTGCTCAGTCCGGTCGCTCGGTGTTGGCACGGGCGAGAGGAGCGCTCGCCAAGCCCGTGCCAGAAACTCAAGCACGCCAGAACCTCCACCAAGGGCGTCGCCGCTGCGCCACGATCTCCTGCTGCGCACGCTCGCGCGCGACGGCGATGACTGTCTCGCAGCGGCTCAGCAGGGCCGCGCGCTCGCTCGGCTCGTGCAGCGCGCGAAGGAGGAGATCGAACAGGGGACGTACGGCCTCGCGCACGATCGGGCGGGCGCCGCCCCAGCGCCCCTCGGCCAGCAGCCGCGCGACATCTTGCAGCTCCGTCGGATCGAGCTGATGGCTCGCCAGCGCGGCCTCGGGGTCGGTGAAGTACCACTCGCGGAACTCGGGATCGCGCACCAGGCGCTCGACGAACGCAACGACCGCGCGGCTGGCAATATACACCGCTGCGCCTCGACCACCGTGCAGACTCGCCGAGCCGGCCGCCCATCGCCGGCACCGCCACGCGCGCTCTCTGCGCCGGCACCCGTCGGCGCGCTGGCGCTCGCCCCGGTCGCGGCGGCCGCAGGCGGGCGGTCCCTCCGCGCCACCCCGCGGCCGCGCCCTCCGGCCCCCGTGGCCTCGGCTCAGGGCGGACCGGCCACCGGCGCGCAGGTCGAGAGGATCATGAACAGGATGATGATGACCGCGATGACCGTGAAGGCCACGCGCGAC
Organism: Chloroflexota bacterium; assembly: GCA_016210125.1. Classification (GTDB taxonomy): domain Bacteria; phylum Chloroflexota; class UBA6077; order FW602-bin22; family JACQUS01; genus JACQUS01. Next base: position 1,330 of record JACQUS010000482.1, read on the forward strand.
CACCTGACGCCGCGCCGGCCGCCGCGGCGGGGCGGGCGAGCAGGCACGCGGGATGGCGGTTCGCCGCGCGACTTGCGCTCCTTCATAGCGCTGACATTGTAGCATACGGGAGTGCGCGGCCGGCGCGCTCGGCAGGCGGCCGGTCTGGTATAACAGAAAGCGCCTGCCACACACCTTGCGCGCAGCGAGGCGAGCATGACCCCGCAGCAGTGGGAGATAGCCACCCAGACGCTCGCGGTCTGGGGCCGGCCGGTGGCCGCCGGCGCCGTCGTCTTGCTCGTCGGCTGGGTCGCCCGCTTCGTGTTCGAGCGGCTCGTCCTGCCGGGCATCGTCCGCGCCGGCCGGCGCAACGTCGAGCAGGTGGCGCGCGGCGTGCACACCGTCATCCTGCCGGCGAGCGTTCTGCTCGGTCTCCAATTCGCGCTGGCGCGGGCGCCCCTGGATGCCGATGCGCGCGCCTGGGGCATCCGCGCGCTGAGCGCCTTGCTCCTCGTGCTCGTGACCTTCGTCGTCGGCCGCGTGCTGGCACGCGTTCTCGGCTCCTACCTGGCGCAGGTCGAGGGGCTGCGCCCACTGGCGGGCGTGAGCGAGCGCATCGCCCTGTTGGTCATCTGGGCCATCGGGTTGCTGATGGCGCTCAGCCAGCTCAACGTCGAGATCACGCCCCTGCTGACAACACTCGGCGTCGCCGGCCTGGCGACGGCACTGGCGCTCCAGGACACGCTGGCGAACTTCTTCGCCGGGCTCTACCTGCTGGCCGACCGACCGGTGCGCGTCGGCGACTACGTGAAGCTCGACGGTGGGGCCGAGGGCTACGTCGTCGGCGTCGGCTGGCGCAGCACGAAGATCCGCCAGCTCGCCAACAACGTCATCGTCATCCCCAACCAGAAGGTCGCGCAGAGCACCATTACCAACTACCACCTGCCGGAGCCGCGCATGTCGCTGCTCATCCCGGTGAGCGTGAGCTATGATGCCGACCCCGACCACGTCGAGCGCGTGCTGCTGGAGGAGGCGACGCAGGCCGCCGGGCAGGTGCAGGGCCTCCTGGCCGAGCCGCCGCCGATGGTGCGCTTCATCCCCGGTTTCGGCGACTCGGCGCTGGAATTCACGCTGATCTGCCAGGTGCGCGAGTTCGTCGACCAGTACCTGGTGCAGCACGAGCTGCGCAAGCGCATCTTGCGTCGCTTCCGCGCCGAGGGGCTCGAGATTCCGTTCCCGCAGCGCACGCTGCACCTCGACCCCCGTCTCGTCGAGGACCTGCACCTGCCCGGGCCGCCGGGCAGCGCCGCGCGCGCCGGCCCGCAGACCTGAGCGCGGCTGCGCGCCTGCCGCCACCGCGATCACGCCTTCTTCGTCAGGTCGTCGTAGCCGCCGGCGGCGCGGAGGTGGAACGAGACCCGGATGTCGGGCAGGTTCGGCATGCGCTCGTTCGCCTCCTCGACGGCGCGCTCGATGCGCGTCGTGAGGGCCTTCACGCCGGTCACGTCGGTCGAGGGCAGCAGCAGCGAGAAGTGGCCCTCTTCCAAGTAGCCGATGAAGTCGGTGCTGCGCAGCGTGCGCTTGGCGATGGCCGTGAAGCCCTTGACGACTTCCTTAGCTGCGCCCTCGCCGTGCGATTCGAGGACCGAGCGGTAGTTGTAGACCGTCGCGTCGACAACGGCCATATAGCCGCCGTAGCGCCGCAGCCGCCGCATCTCGCGGTCGTAGAGCTCCGCCAGGTAGCCGCCCTTGTACGCACCGGTGACCTCGTCGAGCCGACCTTCCTCCTCGACGCGTTGGCGCAGCAGGGCCACCGTGCCCTCCAGCTCGGCCAAGCGCCGCGCCAGGCGGCCGAAGCGCAGGGCGCGCACGACCAGCGACGGCAAGTTGCCCCACATGTTCGCGTCTTTGGGCAGGTACTCGTGCGCCCCGGCGCTCAGCACCGCCGCGGCGGTCTGCTTGTCGCCGCTCTCGCCCATGACGATCACGGCGCCGCGATAGCCCTGCTGATAGAGGCCCGCGACGAACTCCAGCCCGTCGCCCTCAGACCCACCCAGGTCGTAGAGCACCACATCGAAGACCTGCCGCGACAGCATGGCCAAGGCAAGGGTGGTGCTCGGCGCGACCTGCACGGCAAAATTGCCAAGGCGCTGGAGGAGCGCGCGCAAGGTGAGGAGGTCACGGCCCGGCAGCCCCACGACGAGCACGCTGGCACGCGCCGACTGGATCCTCAGGGGGGTACCGCCCATGCGTCCCTGCTCCTAACAGTTGGCGACCGACGCCGCGTCGCGCGCGAGGCCATCCCCGCGGGCCGCCGGGCGGCGTTTTGTTCGTGAGCCGCGCTCTGCATCCTAGCTCCGACGAGGCCCATCTGTGGCTATCGCGCTAGGGGATTTTCCTACTACGTTCCAAGTAGCACGCCGGCTGGGCTGGCATGCCTTTGTCATCGTCTCGCCAGCCCGGACCCTTGTTTCGTCCGGCGCTCGACGCCTAGTATGGCAGCGATGAGTGGACGTGTCCTCTCTCGCCGGCGCTTCCTAGCCGCGATGGCTAGCTTACCGCTGGCGAGCACGCTGGGCGTCGCCTTCCAGCCGCCGGTCCGCGCCGCGGACGGCGGGCCAGCGCGGCTCTGGGCCGCCGAGCTGGCCTTCGACGCGGCCGACCTGGCCGATGTCGCTCGCCCGAGCGCCTGGCCGGATGGCCGCCCGACCTGGCTCTCCCCGCCGCTGGCCGCGCCGCGGCCCTTCCGCGCCGCCAGCCCGCTCTGGCTGCCGCGCGACGCTGACGGCGCGCCCGTCGAGGTCGCTGTGCGCTTCAGCAGCGATGGTAGCGCCTGGAGCGACTGGTACACCAGCGACGCCGAGATCGCCGCGGCGATGACGCCGCGTGACCTGCACGCCGGCCGCCTCTTCTTCACTCCCGACGGGCAGCGTGCGCGGTTCATACAGTTTCGCATCCACGGCCCGCCGCTGCGGCGGCTGGTCCTGGCGCTGCACGACGGCGAGGGCGGCCCGTCCGTCGCGACGGCGGCCGAGGAGGCGGAGCCGCGCCTGCGCACGCTGGAGCTGGCCCTGCCGACCACGCCGCGCCCACCCATCATCGCCCGTGGCGCCTGGGGTTGCCCGGACGGCGACAAGAGCCCCCGCTGGCCGCCGGAGTACGCGCCGCCCACGCACATCGTCATCCACCATACGGTCACCTCCAACGCGGCGACCGATTGGGCGCAGCAGGTGCGCATCGTTTGGGACTTCCACGCGCGCACGCTGGGGTGGGGCGATGTCGGCTACCACTATCTCGTCGACCCGCAGGGCAACATCTATCAGGGCCGCGCCGGCGGCGACAACGTCATCGGCGGACACACCTTCGCGTTCAACCGCGGCACCGTCGGCCTCGCCCTGCTGGGCACCTTCGTCGGCGTGCAGCCGACGCCGGCCGCGCGCGAGGCGCTGGCCCAGCTCGTCGCCTGGACGTGCACGCGCCGCAGCATCGAGCCGCGCGTGCAGGCGGCCATCACCGCGGAGCGCTCGTGCGGGGCGATGGCCGTCAGCAAGCCGACCGTCGCCGGCCATCGCGACTTCGCCGGCCATGGCTGCTCGCCCACCGACCCCAACGGCACGTCCTGCCCCGGCGACGTCCTGTATCAGGAACTGGGCAACCTGCGCCTGCGCGCCTCGTCGATCATGCGCGGGCTGTTCATCACCGAGGCGAAGCTCACGACCACGAAACTGGCCGAGGGCCAGCGGCTCGACGTGCGCGTTACGGTCTGGAACAACACCACGCAGGTGGTGCGCGGCGACCGTAATCCACCGCCGGGCTTCGCGTACCAGGAGGGCGAGTCCTTCAGCGCCAAGCCCGCCACGGGCTTCGTGCGCATCGGCCTCGACTATGCCGCGCGGCCGGCCCAGCCGCAGTACCCGTACCGCTGGGGGCTGGGCGGCGACCTCCAGCCCGGCGAGCGGCGGACGATCGCCGGAGCCGTCATTCTGCGCACGCAGCGCGCCACCGACTACTGGCTCACCCTCGTCCAAGAGTGGGTGGGCTTCGCCGAGGAGTTCGCGCGCACGCGCATCGTCTACGACCTCACCCCGCCCAAAGCCGCGCTTGACCCCCAGCCGGCCCACGCTTTCGGCCCGATCCGCATCAGTTGGAGCGGCAGCGACGCCATCTCGCGCGTCGTCTCCTACGACGTGCAAGTGCGCGACGCTCCTTCCGGCGACTGGACGAACTGGCTGGCGAACACTTCGGCCACGATCGGTCTCTACAAGGGCAAGGCGAGCAAGACGTACGAGTTCCGCGTACGCGCTCGCGACGAGGCCGGCAACGTGAGCGAGTTCGCCGCGGCGCCGGCGGGCGCGACGCGAACGCTGGTGGTCTCGGAGGGCTATCGCCTCGCCCTGCCGGCCATCCGCCGCTGACGTCCCACCCGCCAGTGGTACAATCCTTCACACGATGAGAATCCTCCACGTCACGCGCCAGTTCTGGCCGACGCGCGGCGGCCTGGAGAGCTTCGTGCTCGCGCTCTGCCGCCAGCTCACCGCCCGCGGCCACCAGAGCGACGTAGCCACACTGGCGTTCGACTGGGCGACTGGCCGGCCGCTGCCGTCCCGTGACGCGTACGCGGGCATCCAAATCTATCGCCTGCCGGCCTTCGGCCCGCGCCGCTACCTCCTAGCGCCCGGCGTGCTCGGCCTTGTACGCGCGTACGACCTCGTCCACGTGCACGGGACCGACGCCTTCCTCGACCTGCTGGCGGCGACGCGGCCCTGGCACCGCCGCCCGCTCGTCCTGACGACCCACGGCGGCTTCTTCCACACGCGCTGGGGCTGGCGGCTCAAGCAGCTCTACTTCGCCACCCTGACGCGCCTGGCCCTGCGGGCCTGCGCGGCGGTGGCCTGCGTCAGCGCGCCGGACTACGCGCGCTTCGCGCGCCTTGCGCCCGAGCGCTGCCTGCTGGTGCCCAACGGCGTCGAGCTGGGGCCGCTGCTGGCTCAGCCGAAGTGCGTCGAGGCCGGCCTGCTGGTCACCGTCGGGCGCATCAGCCGCAACAAGCGTCTGGACCGCCTGATCGCCACGCTGGCCCACCTGCCAGCCGACGTGCGCCTGGCGGTCCTTGGTCCCGACTGGGAGGGGCTGGCCGCCGGCCTGGCGGCGCAGGCCCAGCGGCTCGGCGTGGCCGATCGTCTGGCCCTCCTTGGCCCGTGCGATGACGCGACGGTTCGCGCGTGGCTGGCCCGGGCGCAGCTCTACGTCTCGGCCTCGGCGTACGAGGGCTTCGGCCTGGCGGTGGTGGAGGCCATGGGCAGCGCCACCGTGCCGGCGCTGAGCACGATTGCCGCGCACCGGGCGCTGGTGCGACCGGGCCACGACGGCTTCCTGCTCGACTTCCGCCGGCCGGCCGAGGCGGCGCGTCAGATCGAGGCCCTGCTGCGTTTGCCACCGGCGGCGCTGGCCACCGTGGGCGCGCGGGCGCGAAGCAGCGCGCGGCAGTACGATTGGCCGGCGGCCGCCGCGCGCTACCTGGCGATCTACGCCGCGGCGCTCGACGGGCAGCCGGCCGCGGTGCGTGCGGCCTGACGGCAGCAGACGGGCGCGGCCGGGCGCCTGAGCGCGCGAGGGAGATGGGGGATGCCCCCGTGGGGCCGCGGCCGGAATGAAACCGCGCGTGAGATGGAAAGGGGAATCCAAAGAGGGCAAAGCCCCCTTTGGACGACGCTCCCGGGCCAGGGTGGGGCAACCCGCCCGCAAGGGCGAATTTCAGATGCGTCGTAACGCAGGAGCGGTGGCCGAGGCAGCGCCGCGCCAGCCCGTGCGCGTGCTCGGCGTCGCGCTCGACCCGCTGGATAGCGCGCAGGCGCTGGCGCGCATCGAGGCTCTGTGGGCCGCCGGCGGCTGCCACCAGGTCGTCACAGTAAACCCGGAGCTGGTCGTCCATGCCTGGAGTGATCCAGCCTACCGCGCCGTGCTCAACGGCGCGGCGCTGCGGCTGCCCGACGGCGTCGGTCTGCTCTGGGCCGCGCGCGTGCTCGGGCAACGGCTGCCGGAGCGCGTGACCGGGGTCGACACGGTCCAGCGCCTGGCGCGGCGCTGCGCGGCGAGCGGCCGACGCGTCTTTCTTTTGGGCGGCCGGCCGGGCGTGGCCGAGCGGGCCGCGGCACGGCTGCGCTCCTCCGCGCCGGACCTGCTGGTCGCCGGCACCTACGCTGGCTCGCCGGCCCCGGCCGCCGGGAAAGAGGTCCTGCGCCGCGTGCGCGCCGCCGCGCCGGACGTGCTGTTCGTCGCCTTCGGCTCGCCGGCGCAGGAGCTCTGGATTGCCCGCCATCGGGAGCGGCTGGGCGTGCCGGTGGCCATGGGCGTCGGCGGGGCCTTCGACTTCGTCGCCGGCGTGGTACCACGCGCGCCGCGTTGGGTGCAGCGCGTAGGCCTCGAGTGGCTCTTCCGGCTGATGCGGCAGCCGTGGCGCTGGCGGCGGCAGCTCGCCCTGGCGCTCTTCGTCGCCCTCGTTCTGCGCGAGCGCCTGGCACAGCGCGGCGCGGAGGTCGGCCGTGTCGAATGAGCGCTGGGCCGCGCTGATCGCGCGCTTTGCCGGCCGGCGCATCGTCGTCGTCGGCGATGTCTGCTACGACGAGTACATCGTCGGGGCGGCGCAGGGCCTCTCGCGCGAGGCCCCGGTGCCAGTGCTGGAGTGGCGCCGGCGCTTCGGGCTGCCCGGCGCGGCGGCCAACCCGGCCTGCAATGTCAGCGCGCTGGGCGGCCGGGCGGCGCTGCTGGCCGTCGTCGGCGCCGACGAGGCCGGCGCTGCGCTGCGCGACGCGCTGGCCCAGCGCGGCATCGACGATGCCGGCCTGGTGGTCGATCCCGACCGCCCGACGATCACCAAGACGCGCATCGTCGCCGAGGACGGCACGCGCGCGCGGCAGCAGATCGTGCGGGTGGACCGGCTGGACCGCCGCCCGCTGGGCGCGGCCGTCCAGGCACAGCTTTGCGAACGGCTCGCCGCGGCCGCCGCCGCGGCCGACGCCGTGCTGCTCAGCGACTACAAGGCCGGCGTGCTCGACGAGCCGGTCATCGCCGCGGCGCGCGAGCTGGCGGCCGCCGGGCGCCTGGTGGCGGTCGACTCGCAAGGTGACCTCGCCAAATTCCGCGGCTGCACGGTCGTCAAGGTCAACCAGCAGGAGGGTGAGCGCGCGGTCGGTCGCGCGCTGCGAGACGACGCGGCGTTCGCCGCCGCCGCGCGCCAGCTCCAGGGGCTGACCGGGGCGTCCGGCGTCGTCGTCACGCGCGGGGCCGACGGCCTGACCGTGCTCGACCACGCGACCGTGGCGCACCTGCCGGCGCTGAGCCCCAGCGAGGTCTTCGACGTGACCGGCGCCGGCGACACGGTCATCGCCGTGCTGACGCTGGCGCTGGCCGGCGGGGCGACGCTGGTCGAGGCGGCGCAACTCGCTGACGTCGCCGCCGGGCTGGTCGTACGCCGCTTCGGCAACGCTACAGTCACCCCGGCCGAGCTGGGGGCGGCGATGGCCCAGGCCCCGGTGCCGCGCACGGCCGGCGGATAACGCTACGCGTCGCCCGCCTCGTCGTCGGCCAGGACGCCGATGTCGCGGGCGAAGGCCAGCACCTCCCGCGCCGTCTTGACCATGGCCAGGTCGACCATCTGGCCCTGGTAAGTCACCGAGGCCAAGCCGCGGCGCTCGGCCTCGGCCATCGCCGCCAGCAGGCCGCGGTAGTAGGCCAGCTCCTCGGCGTGGGGGGCATAGATATCGTTGACCACCGGCGCGTGGCTGGGATGAATAATCGCCTCTCCGGTATAGCCGAGGTGGCGGTTCTGGCGCGCGTGCTGCGCCAGCCCGTCAAGATCGCGGATGTCGGTCCACAGGCCGGCCAGCACCTGACGGACACCGGCGGCGCGGGCATCCAGCACCAGCTTGGCGCGGACGTAGAGCGTCTCGCTCTCGTCGCGCGTCCAGACAAAGCCCAGCGAGCGGTTGGAGTCGCCGCCGGGCGCGATGGCGCCGAGCAGCGCGCGGACGCGCGGGTGGCCGACGGCGATGTCGTAGGCGTTGCGGTAGCCAGCGGCCGTCTCGATAGTCGGCACGATCTCGACCGTCTCGCGCCCAAGCCGCGCGCGGCGCTCGCAGAAGGCCACGAGCGCGGCGTACTCGCGCACGTCGTCGCGGCTCGCGACCTTCGGCGCCAGGATCGCCGCCAGGCCCGGCACGACGGTGGCCTCCAGGTCCTCGCCCGTGAGGCCGGTGTCCAGCGCGTTGGGCCGGATGAGCAGGGGCAGCGTCGGCGCTTGGGCGTGTAGCGTCAGCAGACCGTGGCGGACCTGGGCGCGGGCAGCGTCCTTCTCCGCCTCGGGCACGGAGTCCTCGAGGTCGAGGATCAGGCCGTCGGCCTCGGACACCAGCGCCTTCTCGAACCACGTGGGCCGGTTGCCCGGGATGAACAGCAGCGACCGGACGAGGCGCACGCCGACGGCCCCCGGACAGTCAGGAGCGCTGCGCGAGCGCTCGGGCCTGCTCGCGCACCTGTGGGCCTTCGTCGAGGTACCACCACCAGTAGCTCCGAGGCACATCCGACGGGCGACAGGAGCGGAACAGATCACGGAAACGCTGACGCAAAAGCGTCGAATGCAGAGTGAGCGCAGTATCGGCGCGCTCCAACTGCTGTATGGCAGCTCCCGCCAGCGGGGTCCGATCCAGCTTCTTTTCTATGAACTCCCGCATGACGAAGAGGTTGATCACTTCTTCGCGATCACGGTAAAGCGGAAGGCTCTGCACCATCTCAGCGTAGAGATCCACGTCAGCGGACAAGTCCCTTGGCACGGTCGGTCACCTCAATTGCGGCCGGGTGTCGGTGCTGCCACCCGGCAAAGTCTCGTGTGGGAAATGTCGAGCGGATGCGCCCGCCCCGGGTCACCACGAGCATAGCACTGCCGGGCTCAGGCAGCGAGCGGACGAACACGCACGATACATTTCCGGAAGGCTCCAACTCGTTGAACACCCGCTCCCACGAATGCAGCACTTCACGGCTCAATGCCTCCAATTCACCAGGAGTGAGGGCGCGCCCTAGCAAATCCAAGAAGTCACGCCGATGCGCCCGCGAATGGCGCTCGAGATCCATGGCACGCCAGCGCGCCGCCTGCTCGCGCCGCACGACTGCCGCGAACTGTTCGTCGGACATTCGCTGCAACTGCTCGATGAGCCGCCGCCGACGGTCTTCGAGTTGACTTCCGCCACCGATGGGCATAAGTGCCTCAACCACCCCCCGCTATCGGACGCCGCCACGTCCCTGGAGCCCGTCGGGCCGCTCCCCTCACCGTCGCCCGAGCGCCCTGCCGACGAAGCGCATCAGCGCCCTGGCCTCCTCGACGCGCAGCAGGGCCAGCACGGCGCCATAGGCCAGCGCGCCGGCGGCGATGCCCGCGCCGACCTGCGCCAGCCGCCCGGCGACGCTCGCCGCGGCCGGCTCCAGCGCGCCGGCTGCCAGCGCGGCGGCCGCGTAGGCCGCCAGCGCGCCGAGCAGCGTCGCCGCGAGCGGGCGGCCGAGCTTCGCACCAGGTAGGCCACCGAGCCGCCAGCGCAGCAGCGCCAGCATCGCCAGCGCGTGGGCCACGTTCTGCGCCGTGTTGGCCAGCACCAGCCCCTCCATGCCCCAGGCGGCGCGCGCCGGCAAGGCCACGGCCACGTAGACGGCGAGCGCGGCGACGGCGACGAGGTTCGGCGCCAGCGTGTGCTGGCGGGCGTAGAAGGCGAAGACCAGGAGCTGGTCGAGCGCGACGAACGGGAGCTGCGGCGCGTAGAGCAGGAACGCCACGGCTGTTCGCTCGGTGGCCGCGGCGTCGAAGCGGCCATACTCGAAGAGCAGGCGCACGATGGGCACCCGCAGGGCGATCAGCCCGGCCGTCGCCGGTAGCATGAGCGCCAGAGCGAGGCGCATCCCGGTGGCCAGCATGGTGCGGAAGCCGGCCCCGGGCTGCGCGCAATGGTCCCGGGCCGCCAGGCGCGCCAGGTGCGGCAGGATGGCCACCGACAGCGCCGTGACCACCAGCCCGAGGGGGAGCTGCACCAGCGTCGTGGCGAAGCGCATGACCGCCAGGCTCTCCTCGCCGGTGCCGGAGGCCAGCCGCCGGTCGAGCACGACGCCGGCCTGCGCCGCCAGCAGGCCCAGCGCCACCGGCAGGTAGAGCCGCGCCATCTGCGCGAGGCCGGGGTGCCGCCAGCCCAGCCGCGGGCGCGGCCGCACGCGCCAGAGCCCGCCAAGCGCCAGCGCGCACTGGGCCACCGCGCCGGCGACCAGCCCCAGGGCCACGGCCTGGATGCCGATGGCCGGGGCCAGCAGCGGCACCGCCAGCACGACGGCCCCGTTGTAGCTCGCCGCGGCGAGGGCCGGCAGGGCGAAGCGGCCCTGCGCATAGAGGCCGGCCATAGCCACGCCGGCCAGGCCCATGAAGAAGAGCGACGGAAGCGCCAGGCGGACCAGCGCCAGGGCCTCGGCCTGCGCCGCCGGCGAGAGTCCGCCAGCCAGCAGGCTAGTCAGCGGCGCGGCCCACAGCAGCGCCAGCCCGACGGCCACGCCGAGCACCAGCGTGCCCAGGGTCAGCGCCACGCCGAGCAGCCGCGCGTAGGCGGCGGAGTCGCGGACGGCGTAGGAGCTCAGCACCGGCACGAGCGCGGCGCTGACGGCCCCACCGACCAGCAGCTCGTAGAAGACCAACGGCGGCGTCTGGGC
>JACQUS010000484.1 GCA_016210125.1 Chloroflexota bacterium
CGGTCCGCTTGCCGTCCTTGATGGTGGGATTGAAGTTGCCCGGCTGCACGGCGGCGTTGAACTCGCGCACCGTCGTCGCCAAGCCCTCGCGGTCGATGCCTAGCCGCTCGCCGAGCTCCTCGATGGTATTGGCTGTGGCCTTGGTTACCTCGCGAATGCGGTACTCGTCGCGCAGCAGGTGCGTCACCTTGGCGTCGAAGATCTGCACCGCGGTCATCTTGGGCTGCCGAAGGATCTCGCGCCCGTACTTCGCATAGGTGTAGTTGCGGATATCCGCGCCCTCGTCGACGAAGCGCTGGCCGTCGAGGTTGACGATGATGCCGAACGGATAGGAGTGCTTCTGAAAGAGATCGGTGATCTTGCGGTCGCCGTACGGCGGCGCGTTGAGGTCCCAAGCGACGGCATGGCAGCCGCTCCAATGGCCGCAGGGCTGCGCCCCGATGTCCAGGGCCATCTGGATGCCCTCGCCGGTGTTGTACTGCGTACCGCGGACCTTCACCAGGTCCCAATTGGGCCCGAGGTAGCGGGCGCGCATCTCGCTGTTGGCCTCGAAGCCGCCGCAGGCCAGGACCACGGCCTTCGCCCGAATGTCCTCGTAGCCCGCCTTGGTCTTGGCGCGCACCCCGACGATCCGGCCGCGCTCGTCCTGGACGAGCTGCGCGGCCATGGTCTCGTAGCGCACCTCGACGCCCTCGGCCTCGGAGATGTCGATGAGCGCGTCGATGAGGCCGACGCCGGCGCCGATGGGCTCGAGCACGAGGCCGCCCCAGAAGTGGAACTTGCCGTCCTCGAGCTTGAAGGCCTGGCGTCCCCACAACGGCACGAAGCGCACGCCCTTCTGCCGCATCCAGCGCATAGTCGGCTGCGACTCGCGGATCAGGATGTCGGCCAGGTCAGAGTCGGTGCGGTAGTCGGTGACGCGCATCAGGTCGTCGTAGAACTGATCCGCGGTGTAGGTACCGACCTCCATCTGCTGCTTCTCGGCGTCCGAGAGGTCGGGGATGAGGTCGAGGATGTCCTGCAGCCCGGCGTAAACGAAGCGGAACGCGCCGCCAGTGAAGTACGAGTTGCCGCCACGCTCCGCCTTCGGGGCTTTCTCCAGGACCAGGACCGACGCGCCGCTTGCGCGGGCGGCGAGCGCGGCGTTCATCGCGGCGTTTCCGGCGCCGACGACGATGATATCAAAGGACATCGCTTCCTCCCAGCCTAGGTCGCTCTGCTGCGGCGAGCATACACGATTCGGTAGGCCGACGGAATCGCGTCTGAGCGCGGCCTCGGCGGTGGGCTGGCCGTCAGAGGGTCGTTGGAGCGACCCCAGAAACGGGTAAGAGCCTTCAGTGCCCGTGATCTGGCAGGTCGTCGTGGGCGTGGGTGCGCACGCGGTGGTGGCCCTCGCCAGAGGCGGTGGCCGGGTCGACGTGGATGGTGGCGCTGGCGAGGTACGGGATGTCGTGCAGCAGCCGGTGCCGTACCTCGGTGGCGATGTCGTGTCCCTGCTCCACGGAGAGGGCCGGAGCGACGGCGACGTTCACCTCGGCGTGCAGCCGGTGCCCTAGCCAGCGCACGCGCACCTCGGCCGCGCCGTGCACGCCGGCGGTCGCTGCCGCGGCCCGCGTGATCTGGTCGACGACCTCCGGCGCGACGCCGTCGAGCATGCGGGTGAAGACGGCCGACGCTGCCTGCCACAGGATACGCACGATGGCGAGCGTGATAAGCAGGCCGATGATGGCGTCGGCGACCGCGTAGCCCAGCCAGACGCCGGCGGCACCGAGCAAGACGGCCAAGCTGGTGAGGCCGTCCGCGCGGGCGTGGTAGCCGTCGACGACGAGCGCGGCGCTGCCGATCTCGCGGCCAATCTTGATGCGAAAGAGCGCCACGGCCTCATTGCCAGCGAAGCCGATGAGCGACGCCAATATAACGGCCCAGAGGTGGGCCACAGGCTGGGGATCGGCCAGGCGAGTGAGCGACTCGTAGGCCGCGGCGAGGGCGCTGGCGGCGATCAGGACGACGACGATCAGGCCGGCCAGGTCCTCGAGGCGGCCGTAGCCGTACGTGAAGCGCTTGGTCGGCCGACGGTGGGCCAGCGCGAAGGCGATCCACAGCGGCAGGGCCGTCGCCGCGTCGGCGAAGTTGTGGATCGTGTCAGCGAGGAGCGCGACGCTGCCGGTGAAGGCGACGACGACGGACTGCAGCAAGGCCGTGAGCAGCAGGACAGCGAGCGACCACTTGACGGCCCATTTGCCGCGCTCGCTGGCGAGCAGGGCCGGCTCCACGCCGCCGTGCACGTGGTGGTCGTGCGCCGGGCCCTCGCTCGCGGGCGGCCGGCGCACCGTTCTAGGTTCCAGTTAGGAGTAATGGCATCGAGCCCGCGACGTCCAAAGCTGGCTCGGCGTGGATCCGTGCGCTTTGCCGGAATGTGCTCACGGCAGTGCTGGTCACGTCGTCTGTCGCCTGATCGCTCAGTCTGTCGAGATCGAAGTGCCGTGCCGTGATGTAGGACGTCGGGCGCGCACCGTTCTCGAACAGCGTGGTGAGACACTCCGTTATCTCGTCCCGGAACTCCAGAGCGCCGCACTGGTCACACTTGTAGGTTGGCACGCTCGTGAAGAGGGCCACCCTGCTGTCGCGGTGAAGGCAGGTGCTGACCTTGGCCTCCA
>JACQUS010000478.1 GCA_016210125.1 Chloroflexota bacterium
CGGAAGAGCTCGTGCGCCGTGCAGACGACCGACGACGAGTCCAGCCCGCCGCTGAGCAGCGCGCCGAGCGGCCGCGCGCTGCGCAGCCGTGCGCGCACGACCTCGAAGAAGACGTCGCGGAAGTGCTCGGCGTAGTCCTCGTCGCGGCGGTAGCGCAGCTCGCCCGGTGGCTCGAACTCCCAGTAGCGTCGCACGCGCAGGTCCACGCGGTCGACGACGAGCACGTGGCCCGCTGGGACGGCGTGGATGCCGGCGTAGTACGTCGCGGCGTCGTCCTTCTCGTTGCGCAGCGCGTTGAGCGGCACCAGGCTCTCGCGGACGCGCTCGTCGTTCGGCTCGATCGGCACAGTCGGGTCCTGCAAGAGCTGGTGGATCTCCGAGGCCGCAGCGAAGGTGTGTTGATCGGCGCGGTAGAAGAGCGTGCGCTGGCCGGCCGTGTCGCGCGCGCAGACTAGGCGCTGCTGGCGCGGGTCCCAGATGACAAAGGCGAAGTCGCCAAGCAGGTGGGCCGGTGCGTCGAGGCCCCAGGTCTCGTAGGCCCGCAGGATCAGCTCGCCATCGCCGGCAGTGAGCTGTGGGCGATCGGGTAGGCGCAGGAGCAGATCGTCGCGGTTGTCGAGCCGCGCGTCGGCGACGAGCACGCAGCCGGTGCGTCGGCTGGCCAAGGGCTGCCGCTCTGCCTCGTCCTCCGGCGTGACGGCCATCTTGGCGTGGCCGAGGGCGATGGGGCCGAGGATCGAGGTCCGCAGGCCCTCCGGCCCGCGGTAGGATGCTGCGGCCAGCATATCCCAAATGGCCTGCCTGCCCACGGGACGCCAGTCGCGGTGGAAGAGCGCCGCTAGGCCGCTCATCGTGCCTCCGTCTCCATTGCCAGGTCTCCCACGACGCGCGCGTAGACCGCCTCCTGATGCTCAAAACCACTGGGGTAGCTCAGAATGCGCACCGGCGCTTGGGCGACGAGGCGCGCCAAGAGCGGCAGGAACGCGGCCTGCTCGGTCGGGAGCAGGTAGCTGCGGTTGGAGGTCTGGGCCAGCAGGACGGCCAGGCCGTCGCGCTGGTTGAGCGCCTTGACTACTACGTCGGTCGGGTCGGTCGGCGCTGGGTCGTAGCGGTGTAGGACGTAGACGGCCCGCATGCGCGCCGGCGCCTCGGCCAGCACGAAGCGCCCGTCGAGCGCCAGCAGCTTTTTCGGCGAGCCGGCCATGAGGTCCGGCAGGTCGTCCGACAGCGCGAGGGCGCACTCGGCCGTGGCCCGCCAGAGCTTCATCATCGGCGGGCCGGGCTCGCCGTAGACGCCGTCGTCGCGTGCCTGGAGCGGCAGCGCGTCGTCGGTCAGCAGGGCCGCGCCGCGACGCAAGAAGCAGGCAGCTATGGTGGACTTGCCCTGGTTGGGTGGACCGACGAATGCCGCCGCCCCGTGCGCAGTGACGACGGCGCTGGCGTGGAGGGTCGGCCGACCGCGCTTGTGCACCGCGTAGAGCGCGATAGGCCCGACGAGGACCAGCCCAAGGGTCCGCGGGTCGGCACCGTCGGCCGGATAGAGGTCGGCCTGGCGCGCGTCGGCGCTAATGTGGCAGGTGCCGAGATCGCGCATCCAGATCCAGGCGCCGCCCGGGCCGCGGTAGACGCGCGTGTCCGCGCCGTGCACGCGGCAGGGCGCCCAGGCGACCATCGGGCCGTCGGGCTCCGGCGGCGACGCGCCGCTAAGGCAGCGGATGGCCAGGTCCGGCGTGCCACCCTCCGCTGGCGCCAGCGCCGGCACGGGCAGCGCCACCTCGCTGCGCACCCGCATGCCGTAGAGGCTGTACCAGAAGGACGCCGCGACGCGCGGGGTCGCCGCCGCTCGGGCGTGCGCAGCGCGCGTCGCGAACAGGTCGATCGGCATCACGCTCCCCACATGTCGCTCTTGATCGCGCGGCCGGTCCAGGACGTGCACGGCTCGAGCGCACAGGTGGCCGGCTGGCGCCCGGTGCGGGTCAGCGGCGTGAACGGCGCCACCGCGCCTGGCCGGTCGTTTACAACCTGGCCGTCCAGCTCCACCCAGGCGTGCGCCTTCAGCGCGTCGTTCTCCTTCATCACGCCGATGCAGAGCTCGCTCGGCAGGCCCTCGCGCCGCAGCCAGTGGTGCAGTACGAGCGAGCGGTGCAGGCAGCGCGCGCGCAGGACGTGCCGCCGTGCCGCAGAGTCGATCCGCCGCGCATACCACCGCGCGCGGCGGATCGCCTGGGGGCCGGTGGCCTCCGCCCGTCCGGCCGGCGCGGGGGCCGATGCGACGACGCGCTGGAAGCCGAAGACGCGCAGCGCCAGGTCCACCGCGCCCAGCCAGAGGTAGGCACGCAGGAGGAGCCGGCGGTCGGCGGCCGAGAGCCCGGCGAGCCGCCGGATGGCACGCACGAGGGTCATAGGGACTCGCCCACGAGCCGCATCAGGCCCTTCGCCACGAGGAGGTCCAGGAACGCGCAAAGATCAGCGTGGAGGCGGGCCGGCTCGACCTCGTAGGTCGCCTGGAGGAGGTCGAGGATCTCCTGCTGGGTCGCGCCCTCCGCCACGGCCTCCCAAATCTGCGTGCCGACGGTATCGAGCCCGAAGTAAACGCCGGTTGCCGTGTGCAGCAGGATAGCTTCCTCACCGAGCCGGGCATACGTGACTGCCTCGTGGGGCGAGAACCGCGGATGCGCGACCGCCATGCCGTCCCTCCGCTCGCGCGTCAGCCGACCCGCTGCTCGCGCGTGCTGTCGCTCCTTCGCACTTCAATCAATAGGCCGGCGTGGTGGGCAAGGCGTTGGCCGGGCGTACAGGTGTTGTTGAGTATGTCAAGTTGCGCCGGGCGGCGCCGCGTCGGCGACGAGGCGTCCGCAGACGCGTGGTGGCCCGATGGCGTAGGATCGAACGTTGGCTCCGCCTAACAGGGGGCGCGTGCGGGATGCCCCGTCGCACGGCACGGCGCTCGCCCGACGGGTGCAGATCGACGCTAGGGCCGCCGGCTGCCGACGAAGAGCACCATGTGCCCGGCCAGCCAGCGCACTGGGAACGCGTCGACCACGCACTTTGCCAGCGCGTACAGCGGCGTGGCTCGGCCGTCGCGCGCGCCTGACGCCAGCGGCGTGTGCCCTGCCGGATCGGCCGCGCGGGCCGGCGTTGGGGAGGCGCCGCGTGCGCCGGAACCGTCGCGCTGTGCCCGCGCGCCGCGGCCGGCGATGGCGCGGTGGACGCGCGCGGCGAGCGGCAGGTCCTCGCTGAGGCCCCAGCGTGCCGAGAACGGGATGCGCTCGACGACCTGGAAGCCCTCATCCTCCAGCAGGTGTGCGAACTCGGCCACGCGGAAGCCGAACTGGTAGAACTGCTCAGCCGATAGAGGGCCGTCGCTAAGCGCCGCATAGCCACCGAGACGAGCACGCATCTGGCGAAGCGGGCTGAAGTATGGTACGGAGATGACGATGTGGCCGCCGGGGCGCAGCACGCGCCGCGCCTCAGCGAGCAGGGCGCGCGGGCCATACAGGAAATGCTCGGCGACGCCCAGCGAGATGTAGGTGTCGAAGGTGCCGTCGGCGAAGGGCAGCGCGCGCACGTCGCCGGAGGCCAGGGGCGGCGGGGCGAAGAGCCGGCTGATGCTCGTGCTGCGCAGCGTCTCGGTGGCGAAGTCGACCCCGACCACCTGGCGCCCGCGCTCGCGCAGGACGACGACCCATTGGCCCTGACCGCAGCCGGCCTCGAGGACGCGGCCCCGCGGCGGGCTGTAGTGCAGGAAGACCTCGAGGAGGATCGGGTGCCGGCGGGCGTCGCGCACGGCGTCGCAGAGCGTGCTCGCGGCCCAGTGGTCGTCCCAGTAGCCAGCGGTTGGACTCTCGCCGAGCCAGACGAGGCGTCGGTGGGAGGCGGCCGGCGCACCATAGAGGTAGACAGCGGGCATGGCGCACTTACTCCTCTGCGCCGTCGCCACGGGCGAAGGCACAGCGTCGGTTAGCGTACCTGCAGCGCTAATGGCGCAGCCGCAGGATCGATACGCAGGTCGCCTGGCCGAGCGCCGCGAGCCGCGGGTTGAGGGTGCAGAGCACCACGGCGTAAGCGGCGAGCGCCACGGCGGTGAGCGTCGCCGCACCCACGGGCTGCGCGCTCGCGCCATTCAGCGCCGCGACGCCGCGTCCGCCGGCGAGGAAGAGCGCCATCACCGCAGCTCCGGCGAGCGGCGCCGAGGCCATCTGCCACAGACGCCGGACCGGCATGCCGACCAGGCGCGCGAGCACGACGCCGTTGATAGGCACGAAGAGCGCGGCCACGGCGACCTGAGCCATGGCCACGGCGACCAGGCCCTGTGGGACCGCCAGCACCAGCAGGGGCGCCAGGACCGCCAGGCGCAGCAGGCTGAGCCGCCACGAGACATCGGGCCGCCCGACGGCCTTGAACAGCGGCGCGAACGAGTACTCGACGGCGCGCAGCACGCCAAAGGCCACCAGCACTTGGAGTGGCACGACGATGCCGACCCACTTCTCGCCCAGCAGCAGCGGGACGAACGCCGGCGCCAGAGCGAACATGGCCAGACCGGCGGGGATGGCGAGCGCGCAGACCAGCGTGAAGACGTCGGCGAACATGCGCATCATGGCGGCGCTGTCGTTGCGGAGCTGCGTGTAGGCCGGGAAGGCGACCGTGGCCACGACCTGGCTGATCGCCGTCGACGGCAGGCCGGCGAGCACGAAGGCCATCGTGTAAAGGCCCAGCGCCAGCGAGCCGAGTGCGCTGCCGACGATAAGATAATCGACGTTCATGAGCGCGAAGCCAATCACCGCGGCGAGCGAGACGTGCCGCCCGTAGCGCAACAGCTCGGCGGCCGTCGAGCAGCGGAAGCTCGGCCAGAAGCGGTGCGGCGAGAGCACCCAGAGAAGCGCGCTGTAGACGACGGCCTTGACCAGATGGCCGATGACGAGGCTCCAGGCGCCGAAGCCCAGGATCGCGAGCGAGATGGCGGACACACCCGAGCCCGCGAGAGGCAGGACGTCCGGCAGGAACTTGCGGCCGAAGGCCAGCTCTTTCGTGAGCAGGGCGCCGTGCACGGAGCCGAGCGACGTGATGACGAGCCCGAGCGCCAGCGCGCTGGCCACCGGCGCGATGTCCGGGTTGCCACCGAGGCCCGCGAGTGCCGGCGCGACCAGCACGGTCGCCGCGCCCAGCCCCAGCGCGGCGGCCATGTTGATGGTCAGCGCTGTCCCGCCGACCTCGCGCACGTCGCGCTCGCTGTAGACGATGGCTGCCGGGACGCCGAGGTCTTGCAAGAGCGTGAACGCGCCGATGAGGATCATCGCGAAGCTTACCAGCCCGAAGTCCGCTGGGCTGAGCAGGCGTGCCAGGACGATGCTGCTCGCGAAGCCGAGCGCGCGGTAGGCGCCGAACCCTAGGAGCACCCACAGCGCTCCCGACGCCGCGCGCTGCGCGACAGAGGGCATCGGGCCGGCGCGTTGCTCCTCTCCCACGCTCTCCTCGCGCACCCAGAACCTCGCAGGTGGGCGGCCTTCGCGGCCGCCCCAAGTCGACCGTGCCTGCCTCAGTCGCCTGCCGACGCGGCGAGTGCACCGAGGGCGCACGCCCTGGTCTTAGCAGGGCGAGGCACAGCATCGCATTGATCGCTGGTTGAGAAGGCGTTGCGATACAGCGCCCAAGCGCCACTGACCATCTCAACGCGTTCTCTACGCCCGCGCAACCGCTCGCCGCACTGCGTGGGCCTAGACTCTGAGCAGACGTGCGTCCGACTCTGGTGAGGCAGATGGGCGTGACCGCGAGCTCTGCTCAGGTAGTGTCGGCGCGTGCCAAGGTGGGCGCCGCCGAGCGCCGCCGGCGCCTCTGCGTCCTCAGCGAGGACCTCTCAGGCGCGCCGGACGAGGGCGTCAAGAACTTCGCGCTCGCCCTGGCGCGGGCTTTGGCGCGCGCGCACGACACGGCGGTGCTTGCGACCGAGGGTCCGACCGAGGGTCCTGGCGCGCCGCCGGGCGTGCGGCTCGTGCGCGCGCCACGCACCTTCCTGAGCGCCGGCCTGTGCGCCGCGCTGCGGCAGCAGCGGCCCGAGGTCCTTTTCTATGTCGCACGCGCCTCGACGACGCTCTGGAGCTTCGCGCGCGGCTGGGTGCTCAAGCGCTACTGCCCGTGGGCCGTCGTCGTCCTGCTGGGCTTGCAGACGCGGCTGCACGGGTGGCTCCAGCGGCGCATCATCCGCCACCTGGCGCCAGATGTGGTCGCGGTGCAGTCGCCGGCCGGCCACCGCTACCTGGCCGCGCTCGGCTGCGCGGCCGAGCTGGTGCCGAGCGGCGTGGACATCGAGACCTTCCGGCCCGTCGAGCCGGAGCGCCGCCGTGCGCTGCGGGCAGAGTACGGTCTGGAGCCGAACGCGCCGGTGGTCCTGCACGTCGGCCACCTCCAGGCCGGGCGCGGTGTCGGCGTGCTCGCCGAGCTGGCAGCGCGCGGCGTCGGGCAGGTCGTGCTCGTCGCCAGCTCCAGCACCGCGCAGGAGGCAGCCTTGGCCGAGGAGCTGCGACGCGCCGGTGTCACGGTCGTCGCCACCTATCAGCCGCACGTCGAGCACTTCTACCAGCTCGCCGACTGCTACGTCTTCCCGGTGGCCTGCTCGGAGAACTCCATCGACGCGCCGCTCTCGGTGCTCGAGGCGTGTGCCTGCGACCTACCGGTTGTCAGCACACGCTTCGGCGGGCTGCCGCGGCTCTTCGGCGCCGCGGACCGCGCCGGACTGACCTTCGTCGACACGCCTGCCGAGCTGGTCGAAGCCACGGTGCGCCGCTGCCAGTGCGCGCCGCCGTCCGGCGCGGCCGGGACCCGCGCGCTCGCGCTGCCCTATGCCTGGGAGGCCGTCGGCGCGCGGCTGCTCGACCTCGCTCTGAGGAAACAGAGATGAGGAAGCACACGTGCTGAGGGTCACGAGCCTCTGCCGCGCGCTCGCGCAGGCCACTGAGGCCGGCCTGCCACCGCAGCCGCCGGCCGAGGTCGCGGCCGCCGAACTGACCCGGGCGCTCCAGCGCAACAAGTACCCGCTGCTCGCTGTGGCGACGCACGCGCCGGCCTGGCTGGCCGACGCCGGTGTCTTCCGCGCGTCCCTGGCCGCCGAGCGGGAGTGGTACGCCACGCAGCGCCGCGAGTACGGGCTGGTGCGCGACGCCTGGCTCAGCGCGGGTGTCGCCTGCCTGATGATCAAGTCGGCCGGCAGCTACCCGTCGTTCCCGCACACCAGCGACAACATCGACGTGCTCGTTCGGCCGGAGCACGGGCCGGCGGCACGCGACGTGCTGCGGCGGCTGGGCTACGTGGAGCTACGCAATGTCGAAGAGCCACAGAAGCACCTCTTCCGCGCGTTCCACGGCGGGCGCTGCGTGTCGGCCATCCACGTCCACGAGCGCGTGGCCTGGTTCGTCGGCTTCTTCGACGACGACGCGCTGTGGGCGCGTAGGCGTCGCGCCAGCGACGACCCACTGGTCGACGTGCCTGCGCCCGAGGACACCATACTCATCAACCTGGCCCACGCCTGCTACGAGAACAAGCTGCTGCGGCTCAGCGAGGTGGCGCGCCTCCGCCATGCCCTTCGCGACTGCGCCGGCGCGCTGGACTGGGCGTACATGGAGCGCGTCGCCGCGTCGCGGGGCTGGCTCGACGGTCTGGCCTTCATGCTGCGATTGTACGCCGACCTCGAGGCCGCGCTGTTCGACGCGCCGCTGCTGCCCGCGGCGGTCGTGGAGCGCTGCGCCGACGCCCTGCGCCGGGTGGACTTCGCGGCGCGGCGACTAGCGGCGCTGCGGGCCGCGCCGGCCGTCGACCTGCCCCTGGACCTCTCGTACTCCTTCTGCAAGCGCCTCTACTACAGAAAGATCCTGGCCGACCCAGCGCGGGCCCGGCGGGAGCGCTGGTGCGACGTCGGCCTGACGCTGCTCTGGGGCCTGAAGCTGAAGTCGGGCCTCCGCCCGCAGCCCGGCATGGTCGTCGCGCTAAGCGGCCCGGACGGATCGGGCAAGACGGCGCACGCCGAGGCGCTCGTGGCCGCGCTGCGGCTCTGCGAGATCAAGGCCGACTACGTATGGACCCGTGGCGGCTCGACGGGCCTGGCGGCCCTAGCCGGCCGCGTCTGGCGGCGGCTGGCTGCCCCGCCCCGCCCCGGCCCGCTGGGGACGCGGAGAGGGGGAGACGCGGAGATATCGAGCGACTGCCGTGTCGCCGTGTCCCCGCGTCCCTGCGTCCCCGCGTCCGCTGCGCCGGGGGGAGACGCTGCCCCACCGGCCGACCACCTGGCCCGCCGCCGGCGCAGGCTCGGCCACCCGCTGGTGCGCTTCCTCTGGGCTTGGCTCGTCGCCGCCGACCAGGTCGGCACCCACACCCTGCGCGCCGGCCTGCCGGCCCTACTCGGCCGCGTGGTCGTCGCCGACCGCTACGCCTACGACGCCGCCGTCGAGATGGACGCCTCGCTTCCGCCGGAGGCGCGCTGGAGCCGTCTGGCCATCGCCGCGCTGCTGCGGCTGATGCCACGCCCGCACCTCGCCTACGTGCTCGACGTCGCGCCGGAGGCGGCGCGCGCGCGCAAGCCAGACGAGGTCTGGCACGCCGACCTGGAGGCCGAGCGGCACGCCTACCGTGCCCTCGCCGAGCGCTTCGGCCTGCGCGTCCTCTCGACCGCCGGGCCTTTCGCCGCGAGCGACGACATCCTCATCCGCGAGGTCGTGATGGCCTATATGGCCGACTTCGAGACCTGGCTCAACGCGCTGTTCCTTGGCAATCCTGGGCAGAAGAACGTCCCTGATCCTGCATGGGCACGCGGAGGTGCGCCATGGCGCGGCGCGTAGCGAGCCGCACGCCGTGGCCGGAGGGCGCAGCCGTCCGGATGCGCGGACGCCGGCGGTGAAGGTGCTCGTCGTCACAAACATGTACCCGACGGCCGAGATGCCGGCCTTCGGCACCTTCGTGCACGACCAGGTGCAGGCGCTGCGCCGCGCCGGCGTCGAGGTCGACGTCTTCTTCGTTAACGGGCGCGAATGCACCTGGAACTATCTTTGGGGCTTCCCCCGGTTCTGGCGCTTTCTCTGGGACCGGCGCTACGACCTTATCCACGCGCACTACGTCCTCTCGGGTGTCATCGCGCGGGCGCAGTGGCGCTACAAGCTCGTCCTGACGCACCACGGCCCGGAGGTCCTGGGCTGGCCGCACCCCTGGCAGAGGTGGGTGTGCCGCCTGCTCACGCCGCTCTGCGACGAGGCCATCTACGTCTCGGAGGAGATCCGCCGGGCGCTGCGCGATTTGGACGGCTGGGTCATCCCCTGCGGCGTGAACCTCGACGACTTCAACCCGCTGCCGCGCGAGGAGGCGCGGGCGCGGCTTGGCCTGCGACAAGACAAGCGGCTGGTGCTCTGGGCCGGCGAGCACTGGCGACCAGAGAAGCGCTTTCAAGTTGTCGAGGAGGCCATGGCGCGCGTGCAGGCCGAGCTGCCCGACGCGGAGCTGGTGCTGCTGACGAAAAGGCCGCACGAGGTCGTCCCGCTGTATATGAACGCTTGCGACGCGCTGGTGCTGACGTCGGCCGTCGAAGGCTCGCCGATGGTGGTCAAAGAGGCCATGGCCTGCAACTTGCCCGTCGTCTCGGTGCCGGTTGGCGACGTGCTCGAGGTCATCGGCGACACGCCCGGCTGCGCGCTGGCCACGCGCGACCCGGCCGACATCGCGGCCAAGCTGGTCGTCGTGCTGCGCGAGCCGCGGCGCACCGACGGTCGGTCGCGCATCCAGCACCTGCGCCACGACCGCATTGCCAGTCTGCTGATCGAGGTCTATGAGCACGCGCTGGGCCGCGGGCGCGAGCGCCGGCAGGCCAGCGGAGCGGAGCGCGCGCATGGCTAGTGTCGACCGCGAGCAGCGAGACCGCCCCGCCGTCGGCATCGTCCGGCACGCCTACTACCCCGACGGCCACGTGCGCCGGGACGCCGAGACGCTGGCGCAGGGCGGCTACGATGTGACCGTCGTCGCGCTGCGCCGGCCCGGTCAGCCGCGACGCGAGACGCTCAACGGCGTGCGCGTGTACCGTATGCCGCTTGCGCACTGCCGCGGCAGCGCCTGGCGCTACGTCTGGGAGTACGCCGCGTTCCTCGTCCTAGCCTTCCTGACGCTCACCCTTCTACACCTACGCCGGCCGTTCCGCGTCGTCGAGGTCGACAACATGCCCGACGTGCTGGTCTTCAGCGCACTCGTGCCCAAGCTGGCCGGCGCGCGGGTAATTCTCTACATCTTCGACAACATGCCAGAGCTGCTGATGGTGACCCGCCGCCGCGGCCCGCGCCACCCGCTAGTGTGTCTGCTGGCCTGCCTGGAGGTCCTCAGCGCGCGCTTCGCCGATCGCGTGATCGTCACGCAGGAGATGGCCCGCCGCGTGGTCGTCGCCCGCGGCGTGGCCGAGCACAAGGTCTGCGTCGTGCTGAACTGCCCGGACGAGGCGGTCTTCCCACTCGGCGGACGGCGCGAGCGTGCCGCGCGGAGCGGCCACTTCGAGATCGTCACCCACGGCGCGATCCTGGAGCGCTATGGCATCCAGGTGCTCCTGGACGCGCTGCCGGCCATCGCCGCCGCCGTGCCCGAAGTGCGCGTGCAGGTCTTTGGCGAGGGCGAGTATCGGCCTGTGCTGGAGGAGCGCGCGCGCCGCAACGGGGTGGCCGACCGCGTGCGCTTCCGCGGCCTCGCGCCGCTGGACGAGCTACTCGCCGGCCTGGCCGGCGCCGAGGTCGGCTACGTCGGCATGCTCTGCGACCTGATGCTCTCGAACAAGCTGATCGAGTACGTCGCGCTGGGGGTGCCGGTGGTCGCAGCGCGCTGGCTGACCTACGAGCACTACTATCCCGACGACAGCGTGACCTACTACCGTCCCGGCGATCCGGCCGGCGTGGCGGCCGCCGTGCTCGCCGTCTACCACGACCCGCAGGGTGCCCGCGCCCGCGCCGAGCGCGCCGCAGCGCTCTACGCGCGCTATCGCTGGACCGTGCAGCGCGAGTTCTACCTGGGCATCTACTCTGCTCTTTCGGCAGCCGCGCACGAGCGATCGCCTCGCCAGGCGATGCGCGAGGGATAGGTGCTGGGGGATGCGCATGCGACCTGTCGAAGACGCGCTGCTGTTGTGCGTCCGTGCGGAGCGCAGCCCGGCCGAGCAGGAGCGTCTGCGCTCGCTCTTGGCGTCCCTTGAGCTGGAGCCTCACCCGCCCGCGGCCGGCGCGCATGGCGCAGCGGTCGACGCGGGTGCCGTCGCGCCGGGCGCTGCTGCGAGCGTCGCTGGCGCGGGACGCACCGCATCTCTCGTGTCCGTCTCGCCGCACGCGGAGATGGAGAGAGGGGGCGAGGGCCGAGATCCCGCGCCTGTCCCGGCGTGGAGCACGGACCAAGCAACAGACCAAGCAGAGCGGCTGCCACACGACCAGCGCCTCACCTGGCAGCGCCTGTGGCGCGAGGCGGCACACCAGCAGGTGCTCCCGCTGGTCGCGCGGACGCTGGCCGGCGCCGCCGTGGCGGCCGCGCTGCCGCCGGCCGTGGTGCAGTACGCCAAGGGGCTGCGCCTGCGCACGATGCTGCACAACATGGCAGTCCACGCCGAGCTGGGACGCATCGGCGCGCGGCTGCACGTGCACGGGATCCCGGCCGCGCCGCTCAAAGGCTCGCACCTGGCCGAGCGACTCTACCACGCGCTCGACGCGCGGCAGGTCGGCGACATCGACCTCCTCGTGCCGGAATCCGACGTCGAGGCCGCCCGGGCGGTCTTGCTCGAGCTGGGCTACGCCCCGTTCGCGTCGGTGTCGCACGGGATCGAGGAGCACACCTTCCACGGCGTGCCGTTCTTGCGCCAGGATCCCTCTGCCAGCTTTGTGGTCGAGCTCCATTGGGGGCTGAGCAATCCGCGCTTCGTCACGATCGACTACGCGCGACTCTGGCAGCGGGTCCTGGCGGGCAGCAGCGACCGGGCGCCCCTGCGCCCGCTCCCCGGTGAAGAGACGCTCCTCTTCTTGTCGCTGCACCTCGCCAAGCACGAAACGGGCGTGCTGCGGCTCTTGGCGGACATCGACCGGCTCCTGCGTCGCGAGGGACCCGCGCTGGATTGGCCGTACGTGCTCGCGCTCGCCCGGCGCTGGCAAGTGACGGGGCTGGTCTACTTCGCGCTCCACCATGCCCAGCGCCTCTACGCGACGCCGGTACCGGAGTGGGCGCTGCAGGAGCTGAGGCCGGCGACGTGGCGCCGCGCCCTGGTCGGCGTGCTGGCCGGGCCACAGGCCATCCTCCATGCTGCCGTCCCCGAGCGCTTGGAGTATCTCCGGTACCACCGCTTCCGGCTGGCCTACTGCGCGATGCTCACGCCGTTCCGCCGGTTTCTCGACGCCTACCAGTTCTACCTGTTCCCGCCCCTGGCTCACCGACAGCCGGGCCTCTTCCGGCGGGCGATCGGCAGCGCCGAGCGGGTGGGTCGCGGGATCGCCTGGACCGGCCTGGCCTTCGCCAATTCACTGGCCGAATCGTGGCGAGCGGGCGCGGAGGCGTAGGGTCAAGGGTCAAGGAGGCGCGGGGACTCCCTCTCCCCCTGGGAGAGGGGAGGGGTGAGGGAGGCTGCCTCCTGTCCCTTGTCGGCTGTGGCCCTCACCCCAGCCCTCTCCCAGGGGGAGAGGGAGTCCCCGCGCCCCCGTGTCCCCGTGTCGCCGCGTCGCCGCGTCCCCGCTACTGCTCCCGCGCGCCGAGCTCCGGCGCCGCTCCCCGGTAGTCCACGCCAGCGCGGTCCGACAGGTTGGATACCGGTACACCTGCGTCGACGAGGGCGGAGCCGGCGGGTAGCGACAGGTCCCCGGCAGCGGGATTCTGGAGCGCGGGCGCCGTCACGAAGTCGCTGGCGACGTTGGTGTGCGCCCCCTGGCCGCTGGCCGCACGATAGGCCCGGACGTCGGTCGTGTAGCTCGTCCCGTAGCGCAGGCCACGACCGGCGTCCGTGGTGCTGAAGGAGTTGTAATCCTCGTCCCATCTACCGTCCGCCGTCGGCGCC
>JACQUS010000487.1 GCA_016210125.1 Chloroflexota bacterium
GTCAGTACGGCCGCTGGGCCGCGTCCTCGGTCAGTGGGCGCGAGGCCCAGGTCGCGCTCTCGATGACCCACTGCAAGTCGCCGGCGGTGCCGTCCTTGCGCTCACGCTCGGAGATGCGCGCGCGGTGGTACTCGCGGACCTCCGGTGGCAGGGGCACGTCGCCGGCGTCGAGGTAGCGCAGCGCGCCGCGGGCGTCGCGAGCGATCAGCACCTTGCCCTTGATCCGCCGCCAGGGCGAAAAGACGGTGTCGAGCACGCCGGCCTCGACGGCGCGGCACGAGCCCAGGGCCACGTCGCCATCGCCGAGGTCGAGCAGCCGCGCCATCACGGCGCGTACCTCGCTCTCCATCATCGCGCGCTCGAGGCGCAGGTCCTCGCTCTCCGGCAGGCGCTGGCCGGAGATCAGCCGCACCGTCTGGCCGACGATGAGCATGGCCTCGCGGAAGCCTTTGCCGGTGGGCGTGGTCAGGGCCTCGTCGGGCGACTTGATGGACATGCCGTTACAGCCGGCCAGCGTGGCCACGGCAGCGTTCCACGAGATTTGCCCGGCCATCCCTGCCGGGTCCCTCGGCCAGTCGCCCAGAAAGAAGTAGGCCCACGGGTAGACCTTCACGTCGCGCAGGCCCATCTGGTCGAGGTACTCGCGGGCCAGCGTCTGCACGACGTGCACTGCGGCGACATCCTGCACCAGGTTCATCCCCAGGCCGAGGCTCAGGTCGATGTACTTGACGCCCTGCGCCGCCGAGAGCAGGCATTCGAGCAGCGCGACGGTGACCTTGAAGCCCAGTGTGTCCCAGCCCGGCAGGTTGGCCGAGGCGCGGCGCAGGATCGGGACGCCCTGCTCGTTGAAGTGCGCTGCCAGGCGGTCGATGTACTGCTGGTTGTAGATCATCAGCTCCAGCGGATAGTCGCGCGAGTGCTGGATGCACTGCTCGATGCTCTTGATGGTGCCACACGTCCAGCCGCCGGCGAGCGCAATCTCCCAGCCGAGGCGCGCGTCCTCGTCGTTGTTGTCGGTGACCATCGCCGCGCGCGTGCACTCGTTGACGCGGCGCGCGCCCTCCACGCCATGGGGGACGATGGGGTAGCCGTTCAGGTACGAGAAGCCGTCGCGGCGGCTGCGCTCGATGGCGTCCTGTGCCTTGGCGAACTGGCCCTTGCGCGTGTAGGTGTCGGTCAGGGCGTACCAGCGGTCGGGCTTGAGGTCCTCCGACATGCGCAGGTGCTCGACGGTCTGCTCGACGAGCGCGTGCCCGACCGAGGGCACGATCTGGACACGGCCCTCTTGCAGAGCGCGCTCGTTGCGCAGCGCAGCGTACTTCCACCACGGCTGCTGGCGGTGATAGGCCAGCGCCTCGTCCAGCGTCGCCGGGTCCTGCAGCGGGGCCCCGGTGGACCACTGCTGCAGGACGTCACGGCGGACGGACAAGAAGTAGTCCCAGTCCCAGCGGTCGGTCCGCACCGGCATCGCGAGCGCCACGCTGCTCCTCCTACCCGACGGGTCGTCGGTCGGCATCTGCACACGCAGAGCGGGCTATGCGCCTTCTGCGCAGGAACCGCGCTGCTGCCGGCGGCCACGGCCCCACCCCCGAAGGGGTTATCGCAGAGGGGGCTTCGCCTCCTCTGCACTCCCCTGGCCCCACCCCAACGGCGCCGGCGCATCTGTGCTCTCAGTCTAGCCGATAGCGCCGAACTTGCGCCTCGTCGATCTCGATGCCCAGGCCCGGGCCGGTGGGCAGGACGAGGCAGCCATTGGCCAAGCACGGCGGCTCGCGCAGTAGCGTCGCCTCATAGATCACGTGGTCGCCAAGCTCGGTAGCCACGACGCAGCGCGCCGCGGCGGCAAAGTGCGCGCTGACGACCGTACCCAAGGCCGACTCGCGCGCGCTGCCGAGCACGCAGGGGACGTTGGCCGCCTCGCAGATCGAGGCGATGGCCCGCGAGCGGAAGAACGCGCTGCGTGCGGTCTTGATGCTGACCATGCCGCACGCGCCGTTGCGGATCTCGCGCAGCACGTCCTGAGGTGTGAAGACGCTCTCGTCGAGCAGCAGCGGCACGCCGACGGCCTGGGCGACCTTCAGCTTGCCGGCGGCGTCCCAGGCCTTCACTGGCTCCTCGGCCCAGGCGAGCCCGTCCTCGCCCAGCGCGCGCAGCACGCGGATGGCCACCGGCACGCTGTAGCCCTGGTTGACGTCGATGGCCAGCGTGGCGCGCTCGCCGACGGCGCGGCGGATGGCGCGGAAGGCCCGCACGTCGCGGTCGGGGTCCTTGCCCACCTTGATCTTCAGCGTCTGCACGCCGCGTTCGACGGCCTGCACGGCGATGTCGGCCACGTTCTCGGGCGGGCCGAGCGGGATGATGGTGCCCAGCGGTGCGCGGTCGCGCGCCATACCGCCGAGGAGCTGGACGACCGAGACGCCGAGGCGCTTGCCCAGCAGGTCGTGCAAGGCCATGTCGACGGCCGCCTTGGCCGGCAGGTTGTGCATCAGGCGGTCCATACGCTGCCACGCCGCCTCGACAGCATACGGCTCAAGGCCGACCAGCGCCGGCCCGATCCACTCGCGGATGGCGGCGACGGTCGAGGCCTGCGTGTCGCCGTAGATAGTCACCCGCGGCGTGGCTTCGCCCCAGCCGACGACGCCATCTGCATCGGTGATCTTGACCAGGACGTGCTCGGCGGCGTCCATAGCCCAGATATTCGACTCGATGGGCCCGATCTCCGCCTTGATCGGGATGCGAAAGGGGATGGCCTCGACGCGCTCGATGGGCACGGGTGCCTCCTCATACTCTTTTCCGTCGCGGACAGCACGATGCGCCCCGCCCCACCCCAGGAGTGGTACGCAGAGGTCGCCGGAGGCGACCTCTGCACTCCCCTTCTCGCATCCGGCACGGATGATGCTATGGCCAACCGGAACGAGTAGAACGCCTCGCCGGGCGGCACACCGGGCATTGCCAAATGGACAACAAGCCGCGGCCGTCGGACTACGCCGCGAACGGGTAGGGGTCGAGCATGATCACGGCCTCTCCGGCGACGACGTCCTCGCCGCCATGGTTACGGCAGACCGTCTCGACGGTCAGCCGGTGCTTCGCCGGATCGACGTGGCGCACCGTCAGCTCGGTCGTGATCGTGTCGCCCACCACCACCGGCCGCAGGTAGCGCAGGCTCTGGCTGACGTAGATCGTCGTCGCGGCGCTGCCGCCCAGCGTGGCCAGCGCAGCGGAGATGAAGCTGGCGCTCAGCATGCCGTGGGCGATGCGCCGCCTGAAGCGCGTCCGCGTGGCATACTCCTCGTCGAGGTGCAGGGGGTTGCAA
>JACQUS010000490.1 GCA_016210125.1 Chloroflexota bacterium
CCGGCATGCAGGTCGACGAGGTCGAGCTCCAGAAGTCGAACATCCTGCTCATTGGGCCAACCGGCTGCGGCAAGACGCTCCTTGCGCAGACCCTAGCCAAGATCCTCGACGTGCCCTTCAGCATCGCCGACGCTACGGCGCTCACCGAGGCGGGCTATGTCGGCGAGGACGTGGAGAACATCCTCCTGCGCCTCATCCAGGCCGCCGACTACGACATCGCGCGCGCCGAGCGCGGCATTGTCTACATCGACGAGATCGATAAGATCGCGCGCAAGAGCGACAACCCGTCGATCACGCGCGACGTGTCCGGCGAGGGCGTACAGCAGGCCCTGCTGAAGATCCTCGAAGGCACCGTCGCCAACGTCCCGCCGCAGGGCGGGCGCAAGCACCCGCACCAAGACTTCCTCCAGATCAACACGACGAACATCCTATTCATCTGCGGCGGCGCGTTCGAGGGGCTGGACAAGATCATCGCCCAGCGCGTCGGAGCCAAGCGCAACATCGGCTTTCGGACCGACGGCGACGACGTCGGGCCGGAGCAGGAGACCGCCAACCTGCTCCATCAGGTTATCGGCGACGACCTGCTCCGATACGGCCTCATCCCCGAGTTCGTCGGCCGCCTGCCGGTCGTCGTCAGCGTCGATCCGCTGGACAAGGACTCGCTCATTCGCATCCTTACGGAGCCCAAGAACGCGGTCATCAAGCAATACCAGAAGTTCTTGCAGCTCGACAAGGTCGAGCTTGCTTTCACCCGTGACGCCCTCGAGGCCGCCGCGGAGTACTCACTCAAGCTCAAGACCGGCGCGCGCGGCCTGCGCACGATCATCGAGGAAGTGCTCCTCGACGTGATGTACGAGATCCCGTCGCGCGCCGACGTCAAGCGCTGCGTCATCAACGCCGACGCCATCCTGCGGCGCAAGAAGCCGGTCCTCGTGACGCGACTCGACCGCATGTTCGAGCTCGGCGCCGAGCCGCCGGAGCCGCGCGAGGAGTCGGCGTAGGAACACTGCGGGGGCGGTCGCCTTGGCGACCGCCCCCGCAGCCCGCATGAACGGCGCGTACCCGCGCTCCTACGGCCCCTGGCCGTTCGCCTGGCGCAGGTCGTCGAGGTCGACCTCGACGGGCATGTAGCGACTCACGAACTCCACGAGCACCCGCGAGCGGCCCGACGGCGTCAGCACGCGGTCGAAGACGGCCTCCAGGCCCTCCAGCGGGCCGCTGGCGATGAGCACGCGGTCGCCGGCGGCGAATGCGCCGCCGTTGGCGTGCGCGCCCTCCGCCATCACGCGCATCTGCAGCGCGCACATCACCTCGTCGGGCACCGGGACAAAGCTCCGCCCGGTCCCGACCAGGTAGGCCACGCCAGGCGACCAGCGCGCCAGCTTCCAGTGCTCGACATCGCTGCCCAGGCGCACGAAGAGATAGCCGGGGAACAGCGGCTCGACGCGCAGCCGGCCGCCGTTGCGACGACGTGCGAGCTGCGGGCAGTAGCAGGTCATCCCGCGCGCAGCGAGGAGCTGGCTCACCTGCGCTTCGGCGCGGCGCTTGGTGCGCAGCACGTACCAACGCTCCACGGTCAACCTCCTCTAGGGTGCGCCGAGGACCAGCGTGAGCCGCCGGTCGGTGCGCAGTGCGCCCTGCCAGGTCGCGGCGCCGCCGTCCACGGCCGCCGGTGGGTCGATGGCCGCCACCGTCGCGCTGGCCGGCAGGCGCACGGTCACGCGGTAGGTCTGGGCGTCGCTGCCCGGCTGCTTCGGTAGCGCCAGGCGGTAGGTGCCCGGTGGCGACGCGGTCGGCCCGGGTCGCCAGGTGAGCGTCACCGTGCGCGTCGCGCCGGCCGGCAGGGCCAACAGCCCGCCCAGCACCGTGTGGTCGGCCTCCTCGTCGGCATCCAGCAGGGCCGCCCAGCCGTCAGCGCCGAGCAGCGCGCTTCCGCGCGGCACGTAGACGCGCAGCAGCGCCGCGTAGTAGCCCTCGACCTGCGCCTCGCGCCGCTGCGCGACGTCCCAGTACGCGCTCAGGTAGTACAGCGGGTAGAGCGCGCGGGCGGCGGCCGCGTCGTAGCGGTTCTCGTAGCGCAGCGCGAGCCGCGCCTCGACCGGCGCCCCGCGTGCGTCGATAGTCACCGTATAGTCCCGCGTCACGGTGATATAGGGCGAGATCTTGGTGAAGGACGCGGTATGCTCAAGCACGTAGACCGTGTCGCCGGCAGCGCGCGGCAGCCGTCCGTCCCAGCCTTGCTCACGAAGCAGATCGGCAAGCACCGGCTGCTTGACGGTGACCAGGAGGTGCTTCTCGGCCAGGAGGCGCTGGACGGCCGCCAGGAGCTGTGGTGACTCGCCCGACTCCACGGCCAGGAGCCGGCCCAGCAAGGCCTGGCCGAGGTCAGCCACGAACGGCGACTTGACGCCGGACGCGAACAGGCGCTCACGGCCGCCGAAGGGCGCTGCATAGAGCCAATAGGTCGTGCGCTCGCGCAGGTTGTCGGCCGTGATTAGCTCGCCGTAAGCCGGCAGGTCCACCGGGCCGACGATCCGCAGAAGCGAGCGCACCACCTCCTGGTCGACGGCGATGACTCCGTTGAGACGCAGGCCCCAGTCGCGCGTCAGAAACCACTCGATCCACGCCGCGCTCGTGGGGAACTCGGCAAACCAGTTAGCATCGCGCACGTACCAGGCACCATGGCCCATGTACTCGGCGAGCGGCACGGGCGCCGGCACCGGCTCGACGGCGCGGTTCGACCAGTCGCGGCTGTCGCGAAACTCGACGGCCACGATGCGCCCACCCTCGAGGCGCAGCAGCCCCATGCTGCCGACGTAGCCGCCGCTGGCGCGGCGCTCCTCCTCGCTCTGGCCCAGGATCATGTAGCTGCGCGGCCCGTCGAGGCCTAGGGCCTCCCCGAGGGGCCCCGGCAGCGCAGCCACGAGATGCACGGCGCGTTGGAGCACCGGCAGCCGGCGCGCCAGCTCCGCGCGCCACGGTCCGAGCGGGGCGAGCGGGCCATCCAGAGGCACGTCCTGCAGCCGCGCGAATGCCGCCCCGGCCGTCGAGACGGCGCGCGCGCCTCGCTGAAGGCGCGGGCTGGCCGCGCGCAACGCGGCGACCGCCGGGCCGAGCCGCTCGGTGAGCGGGCCACCGTCCAGCGCCGCCAGCGTCGGCCGCGCCGCGCCGAGGAGGTCGGCTCCGGCGCCGGATAGCGCGGCCGCCAGCGTGGCCGCGTCCGGGGCGGCGGCGAGCCCCGGCCCCACGACCGGGACCACGCGCGCCAGGCCCAGCGCCGGGCTCAGGGCCGCCAGCCCGTCGGCGGCCTCGCTCCAGGCACCGTGGGCGGACGCGAGACGCGCTTCCAGCGCGGCCAGCTCCTCTTGGCGAGGCCGCCGCGTCAGTAGCGCCGCCAGGTCACCGCCCGGCGGTGCCAGCCGCTGCGCGATCGCCTGCGCAGCGCGCAGCTCCTCGACCCCCTGCCAGGCCGGGCGGACCACGCGCAGCCAGAGCCACGCCGCGCCGAGCAGCACGGCGAGCACGGCGGCCAGCGCCAGGCCGCGCCACACCAGGCCGTTTGCGCCCAGGCGCACCAGACGCCGCGCGGTGCTGCGGCGCGACAATGCTCGCATCCTAGCTCAACACATCACGGCGAGAGCAGCCGATGTTCCTGCACGACGCCAGCGATGAATGAAACACCGCTCGTGCGGCAGGAGGAGTGCAGAGGTCGCCTCTGGAGGCCTCTGCGTCCCACGCGGGGAGGGGCAGAGCGAGGCATCGCAGCGCAATCAGTTTCACGCCCCGGCCGCGTCGTGCGCCGGGATCGCACGTTCAGCCGCCGCAGCACGCCGCAGGACCTGCTGCGCGCGCATCCGCGCCTCGGCGGCCTCGTAGGTCGCCGCCAGGTCCGGCTGAGCGCGCGCCCAGCCGACGTAGGCGGCAACTATCTCCGCCAGGCCGAGGGTCGGCCGCCAGCCCAGCGCACGCAGCTTGCTCGAGTCGGAGACGGTGTGCCGCGTATCGCCGTAGCGGTAGTCCCCGGCGACCAGGGGCGCCAGGTCAGTCCGACCGGCGGCCTCAAGGACGGCCTGCGCCACGTCGAGCACCGTCCAGGCGCGCGCCCCGCCGACGTTGTAGACCTGCCCGTTCGCCTCCGTGTGCTCGGCGACCAGCACGCTCGCCGCGGCCACGTCAGCGACGTAGACGTAGTCCCGGCGCTGCAAGCCGTCCTCGTAGACCAGCGGGGGCTGGCCGTGCAGCGCGCGCAGGGTGAAGGTGCGGCAGACGCCGGAGTAGGCATTGTGAAAGGCGTTGCGCGGCCCAAGCGTGATCGAGTAGCGCAGGCACACGGTCGGCAGGTCGTACTTCGCGCCAAGCGCCAGCGCCGCCAGCTCCAGCGCGTACTTCGAGATGCCGTAGGCCGTGTGCGGCTGCACGCGCTCCTCGGTGATCGGGAGCGCCTCAACCACGTCGCTGCACTGCGGGCAGCGGTGCTCCCAGTCACCGCCGGCGAGCTGCGCCGCCGGCCGCGGCCCCGGCCAGAGCACGCCGTGCGCCGCGCAGCGATACGGCCCCTCGCCGTAAACCGCCTGCGACGAGGCCAGCACGACCGTGCGCACCGGCAGGCGGCGCTCGACGATCAGCTCGTACAGCAGCGCTGTGCTCACGGTGTTGACGTCGAAGAACGTGCTGAAGTCGGGCATGTAGTCCTGGTAGGCGGCAAGATGGAACACGACGTCCACGCCGTCCAGCGCGGCCCCGAGCGCCGCGCGATCGCGCACGTCGCCGAGCACGAGCTCGACCGTCTCGGGCACGTAGCGCGGCCGGCCGTGCGGATGCACGCGCGGGTGCAGGCTGTCGAGCACGCGGACGCGGTAGCCCCGCGCGAGCAGCAAGTCGACAATATGCGAGCCGATGAAACCGGCCCCGCCGGTGACGAGCGCGCGCATCTCTAGGCCCTCGTATGCATCGCCACGGGCAAACCTCACCCCGTCGCGCCCTCTCTCCGCGTGCGGAGAGAGGGAAGGGGAGTGAGGTCGCCGTCGCACTGCGCGGCGCAGTGGGCGTCGAACGCCGCCGCCAGGAAGCCCTGCACGCGGGCCCTGAAGTACGCCTTGTCGAAGCGCAGGGCGTGGGCGCGGGCGACGGCCGGCCGATAGCGGCCGGCGGCGAGCCGCCGCAGGGCGTCGGCCAGCGCCGCGGGCGTCTGCTCGTCGAACAGCTCGCCTGTCTGCGCGGGCAGCACCGTCTCGCG
>JACQUS010000479.1 GCA_016210125.1 Chloroflexota bacterium
GCTTACGAGCAGCGCCTCGCGGCGGCGAGCGAGGCCTTCAGCGTCCAAGCCACGGTCGAGCGCATGGAGACAGTGCTGGTAGATGCCGCGGCGTGCGGCTGCGCGCGCCGGTGAGGCATTCGTGTGCGGATTCGCCGCGGCAATGGCGAATTTCGGTAGGGCCGATCCTCGTGATCGCCCAGATCGGGGCGAAGACAAGCTTCGCCCCTACCATGGCACGGCCACCGTGAATCAGCATGAGCAGCTACGGCAACGGGCAGAACGGTTGAGCCATCTCGGTCGTACGCCGTGTAGGGGCGACACACGCGTCGCCTCTACCGCAGTGACTCCATACCACCGGCCGCTGCACGTGGTCGCCGAGAGCGTCCATGCCTGAGCTCGCGCGCCAGGTGCTGCTGCTCGGCGCGGGCGTGGCCGTGCTGTGCGGCCTCGGCGCGCTCCTGCCGCGACCGCGGCTGGGCGCGGTCGCCGCGCTGCCGGCCTGTGCGGCCAACACGCTGGCGGCGGTCACCGTCGCTGCCTTCGCCGCCGACGCCGCCGGGCTGAGCCTGGGCGCCGTCGCGGCGGCGCTGGCCGTCGCCGCCCTGCTGGCCGGCATCTGGCGGCTCCAGCGTGCCAGGCTCTCGCGGCGCACGAAGGTCGTCGCGGATGCGGCCGGGTCCCGGCATCCCCGCGTCTCCGCGTCTCCGCGTCCCCGCGTCCCCGCGCGCCCGCGGCTGGCGGCCGGCGACGCCGCGTGCTTCGCCGTGGCGCTCGGCGCCGTGGCGCTGGCGCTCTGGAGCGGCACCTGGTTCAGCCACGGCGCCGACACGTTCTACCACCTGGCCGCGGCGCGCACGCAGGTGCTCGACGGCACGGCGCTGCCGCACCGCATCTTCGTGCCGGAGCCGGTCGGGCCGGACCCCACCAGCGGGACGTGGCACGCCGTGCTGGTGCTCGTCGCCTGGCTGGCGGCGCAGGACGTAGCCAGCGTGTGGGCCGTGCTGACGCCGCTGGCCGCCGGGCTGGAGGTGCTGGGCTTCGCCGCGCTGGGTCGCGCAGCCAGCGGCTCGGGATGGATCGGCGCGGCGGGCGCGCTGGCCTACGTCGCACTGGAGCGTCGCCTCGACCTGCGTACGGCGCCCTTCCCGAACGAGGTGGCCTGGCTGCCGCTGGGTATGGCGCTGGTGGCCGCGCTGGCGCTCTGGCAGCGGCCGGCTGCCGACGCGCGGACGAATGATACGCACACTAGCGTCGAAGAGCGCCCCGCGCCACCGGGGGAGTCTCGCAGGCACCCCAGGCCCGGGCAGAGCGGGCTGCAGGACGCGCAGGCGCCTAGCGCTGGCCTGCTCGTCGCCGTCGCTGCCTGGACCGCGGCGGCGGCCGGGGTTCACCTGGCATACTACGGGCTGGCAGTCATGCTGCTTGCGGCGCTGGCCGTCGCCGCGCTCGCGCTGCGGCGGCTGCGGCACGCCGCGCTGGTGGCGCCCGCGGCGCTGGTGCTGGCTGCGGGGCTGCTCGGTGGCGCGCTGCCGGCCGGCTACCGGCTGCTCGCGCTGCTCGACACGCCAACAGGCCAGGGCGCCTTGGGCGTCGGCGCACCGCTCGCGCGCGCCTACCTCTCGCCATGGTCGCCGCCTGGGCTCTCCGGCCTGCTCACGCTGGCCGACCCAGGCGTCTGGTTCAGGAGCGGCGCGCTGGTCCTTGCCACGGTCGCGACCCTCGCGCTCGTCGGGCGCCTGCGCGTCGGGCAGCCCGGCGCTGTGCTTCTGGTGGTCGGCACCTGGCTGGTGCCGCTGGTCGTGCTCAATCCGCTCCTGGCCCCGCTGGCGCTCGACCGCTGGTCGTACCTCGTCGCCAAAACGGCGACGCTCCTGCGGCCGCTGCCGTACCTCGGCGCGGCCTGGGGGCTCACCGCGCTGGGCGTCTCGCGGCGCGCAGGATGGCTCGGCAGCGCTGCCCCGGCCGTGGCTGCGCTCGTCGTCGTCGGGGCCGTGGCGTCGGAGGCGCCACGCGTCGCCGCGACGACCTTTGGCCCTGCCGACCCGCAGCAGCACAGCGTCGCGGCGAGCCGGGCTGGCGATCTGCGCCAGCGCTGGGCCGGTCTCTTGGCGGCACTGGATGCGCTGCCGGGGCGCGTCGTGCTGCTGGCCGATCCCGACACCAGCTACGCCCTGGCCGGGCTGACGCGCCACTGGGTGGTCGCCGTGCCGCACAGTCACAGCCCGGCGCAGCTCGAAGCGCGCGATGGCGCGCTGCGCCGTGGCGACGCTGTGGATGCCCTGTACCAGGGCGCCGAGCGCGCGGCGGAAGTGCTGGAGCGCTACGGGGCAACGCACGTCGTCGCAGGGGAGCGCTTCGGCGCTGCGCTCGGCGACCTGCCGTACCTCGTGCGCGTCGGCGCCGGGAGCACCTGGCAGCTCTACGCTTACGACGGGCTGCGGCTAGGCCAGGCGCTCGACGTGGCGGCCACGCCCGTCGGCGATGGTGTGCAGGCCGGCGTCCTGCGGGCGCTGGTTCCCGCCGGCCGCGTCGTGTGGGTGCGCGTCGTCGGCGCGCCGGACGGGTCGCGGCTGGAGCTGCGGCACGGGGCGCTGGCGCTGGCCGAGCGCGCGCTTCCGGCGCTGCGCGACGTGGTCGTCGGCTTGGCCGTGCCGCGCGACGCGCCCGCCGGGCCGGCACTCGTGGGGCTCGTCTGGCCGGCCGGCAGCCGCGATCTGGCGACGGTCACGCTGGGACGCGAGGTGGAAGCGGAGCTGCTGGCCGGGCTGAGCCCCGACCGCGACTACGACTATGCCGCGGTGGCGGGGTGGGCCTCGTACACGATGTCGTTCTTCTCGCGCCAGCGCGCGGCGACGACCGCGCAGGTCAGCGGGCGGCTGCGCGGGGCGCTGCCGGGGCTGCCGCCCGGGGACTATCTTCTGCGGCTGCGTGTCTACGACTACGGCACTGGGCGCGCGAACGCGCTACGGGTGCGCATCGGCGGCGCCGCGACGACCGTTCGGTGGGAAGAGACGACGGCCGGAATGCGGTGGATGGAGGCGACTATTCCAGCGGTCCGGGGGACGGACGTGGAGGTCGACGTGCTTGAGGTTGGACAGGGACGGGTGGTGCTCGATGTGCTGGCACTCTATCCACGTTAGGCATGGTAGGCTGGCGTCGAGCGCCCTGCCGGCGCTGCTCGCCGCCGTGCTGGCCGGCTGCGGCGTGGCCGCGGGGCTCGGGCCGACTCCGACGCCGACGGTCGCGCTGACGCTGGAGGCGGAGCGCTTCGCCGGCGTGAGCGAGATGCCCGGCGAGAACTACGCGGCTGCTCCGGGGTGGACGGCCTATAGCCAGCCGTTCTACGCCGGCGGGCGCGCCGCGATCACGCGCGCGGTCGGCGGGAGCCTGCTCGGGCCGATCCCCGACCTGCCACCGGGCGACTACCGCGTGACGCTGTTCGTTTATGATTATGCTAGCGGGCAGATGAACCGCATCACGCTCACGCTGAACGGCACGACGGCGACCGTCGAGTGGGGTGGCGCGGAGGTAGGGGTGCGCCCCATCGTCATCGACTTCCGGGCAACCGCAGGCGGACGCGAGCTCATCTTGAGGGCAGTGGAACGTGGACAGCCGTATATCATCGTGGACCAGATGCGCATCGAATCGCTGCGCTAGCGCCAGGCGCGGAGGCCCGGGCCGGCGTGTGCGCCTACTCGTGGCCGGCGCGTGCGGCCTGGCAGTGCTCGCCGCGGCCTGCGCCGCGCCGCGCCCCACGCCGACGCGGCCGCCGGGGGAGGCCGTGGAGTCGCCGCTGTTCGGCCGCGCGGCGACGCAGATCGCGCTTTCCCCGCCGGCCGTGGCACCGCGTCCGGCCGATCCGACGGTCGTGCTGCCAACGCCCGCGCCGACGCCGACACCGCTGCCCGGCAGCGTGCCGCCGCCATCGAACCGCGTGCGCCTCGTGCAGAGCGTGCTCGTGCGCGCTCAGCCGCGGGCCGATGCGCCGGCCACGCTGCTGGGCCAGGCGCCGGCGCGCCTGGTGGCCAAGGCGGCGGAGGTCAACGGCGAGTGGGTGCGTATCGAGGCCGCCGGCGTGAGCGGCTGGGTGCCGCGCAACACCGTCGAGTTCATCCAGCGCTGAGCGGAGGGGGCTGCCCGAACCGGCTGGCTTCGTCCTGCGCTCAGGTTGGTCGGCCACGGCGTTTGACCCCGGT
The DNA here is from genome assembly GCA_016210125.1 of Chloroflexota bacterium. Lineage (GTDB taxonomy): Bacteria > Chloroflexota > UBA6077 > FW602-bin22 > JACQUS01 > JACQUS01. Next base: position 4,179 of record JACQUS010000479.1, read on the forward strand.
CAGCTGCTGCCGTAGACTCGACTTACGGGCAAGTGGCGAAATCGGTAAACGCAGCGGACTTAAAATCCGCCGGTGGCGACACCGTGTGGGTTCGACTCCCACCTTGCCCACCAACGAAAAACGAAAGGGCGGTCATCTCTGCCGGCCCGTTTGTACGCCCATTGTACGCCCATGTTCACTCGGCGGCCTCGGGCTCGGCCTCCACACGGAACACCTGGCCCAGCACCGTCTGTGCGCCGCGCTTGCTGCGCAGCACGTGGGCATAGGTCATCATCGTGATGAAGGGGTTGGCGTGGCCCAGGCGGGCGCTCACGTCCGGCACCGGCTCGCTGTCGCACAGGAGCATACTGGCGTGCCAGTGTCGGGCCAGGTGGGGCGTGCCGTCCAGGCCGACGCACCGGGCATCGCGCTTGAAGGCGTCGATGATCGTGTGCTCCTGGACGCGCCTGCCGTTCTCACTGCTCCACACCCAGCCGTCGGAATTGCGCGCGCCAGGCGCCATGAGCTCCTCGGCCTGCCGCCGGCGATGCTCCCTAAGCAGCGCCCTGATGTACTCGACGCGGCGCGGGCTGAGGCCGTCGCCGCGCAAGGCCGCCGAGCTAGTGCGCGCGCCGCGCCCCGCGCCCAGCGGGCGCGGCCCCACGCCGCAGCTACGCGTCGAGCAGTCTTGCTGCGCCCAGTGCGACCCCGCCGCACGGACCCACCTCCGCGCCGACTTCGACGGAAGGGTCTGGCGTTTCCAGCGTGTCAAGCTGGTGGACGTCCTGCCGCTCGCCGCGCCGGGCCCGCCTGCCGCCGTCGAGCCAGCTCCGGAGGGGTTCGGGGGTGCGGTGGGGGCCGCGACGGCGCTTATTTCTCGCCTGGCTGACGTGCAGCCGCAGGCGGTTCGGTGGCAATGGACCAGGCGGGTCCCGTTAGGGAAGCTCACGATCCTCGACGGCGACCCTGGCCTTGGGAAAAGCCTGATCGCCCTCGACATCGCGGCGCGCGTGAGCACCGGCCGGGCGAAGCCGGACGGATCACAGGCGCTCGACGGCCCGGCCGTACTCGTCCTGCTGAGCGCCGAGGATGACCTAAGCGGCCGGTCTGAGTTCTTGTGCACTTTTGGACACGAGTCGCTTCTCTGCAGCGGCAAAGGCAGCGTCCACCGCGTCGCCGAGCGCAGCGACGGTCTGATGCGCGCGCTCCGGGAGGTCGTGGTGCTTGACGACGCCAAACACCGGCTCAATGGCGTTGAGCTCGGGACTGCACGTCGGCGGGTAGTACAGCACGATGCCCTCCGCACGCAAGGCCTGGCGCGCTGCCCGCACCACCCGGCTGCGATGGATGGCCGCGATGTCGAGCACGACGACCAGCAGGCCAGCCCCGCGCGGGATCGCCTCCCGCAGGAACAGCACCAGGTCGTCGGCGGTCAGGCTGCGCGGCACCGACGCACAGGTCAGCGAGGGTGTGGGGCCATCGGCCACCATGGCAGCCAACACGTCGACCCGTCGCCCTTCCGGGTTCTCATACGGCACGTGCTTGCGCTGTCCCGCAGGCGTCCAACTGTAGTTCACCGGCTGGCTCGGACTGAAGCCACACTCGTCCAGGAAGGCGAGCGTCAACTCGCCTGGGGAATTATCCTGACGTTCGACACGAAAAGAGCGCGAGCCCGCTCACTGCGCCACGCTGGCGGCGATGCGGATGCCTGCGAACTCACCGGGCAGGATAACGGCGAGTTGGTCTATGATCCGTTGCCGGCACCCGTTTCCGAATGCCAGGCACGGAGCAAGCTCATGCTCCTTCACCGTCTCGACCGTTCGGTGGGGAAACAGGAGCTTTAGGAGGCCGGCGGCCGTCTTTTTCACCGCTGTCTGATTCCGCTCGCCCAGCCCCGACAGATTAGAAGCGGATTCGACCACGGTCTGGAAATTGCGCCGGCGGAGTCGAACGAAGATCTCTGCTAGGTAGTCGGTAATAAAGCCGTAGCCATCGGCGTAATTCTCTGGCTCGATCTTGGGCATCTCCCAACCCGGATGGTAGGCATGGATGCGATCAAGGAAGGCAGGATCTTGGAGCTCCTCCGGAAGCGGTTCGAACAGGTGAACATACCGACGCGAGGGCCGTTGCTCCGCGACCTCGCAGTCGAGGTTTCCACCAAGGACGATGGATGCCTGCGCCGTGAATTCCTGGCCGAGCCGCGAAAACCGGCCGGTCTGCATGTAGTCCTTGAGCACGCTGAGCGTGGTCAGGGCGTCGTCGAACTCGGCGTGAGCGACCTCGTCGAAGAACACCACGTCCTTCAACCCCAGGATGCCGATCCTGCGCGTGTTAACGTTGTAGAATAGTGATGCTGCCGTGGCTCGGCTGCCCGAGATGACAAATGAGCGGCTTGACGTGTTGCGATACGTGTATGTCTTGCCCGTCTCCCTTGGGCCAAGCTCGATCAGGTTGTAGTTCGGCTCGACGAAGGGTATAAGGCGCAGCATCATGAGCCATTTCGTGTGCACACTGAACTTATCTGGATTGAAACCGATGGACTGTACGAGGATGTCCAACCATTCACTATCTGTGAAGGCTTCCCGCAGCCCGATGTAATCGTCGAGGTCGACACGGCTGATCTGGAAGGGGCTGAACTCGCGGACGACGAAGGGATATTTCACACCCTTCAGTTGGTACTCGGGCTCATGCTCGACTTCGACAGTTCCCCAGGCCCCGGAGGTCAGCAGAATATCCTCGTAGCGCTTCAGCACGCCGGGCGCGATGCGCGCCGTGTTCTCTCCTATAGCCGGAATGTCGGCCCAGTACACATCGCGACGCGCATCGTAGCGCACCTTGAGCTCGCCGATCAGGGAATACGTGCCTCGCTCGCGTATCCTGTGGCGGATGAGCTCCTTCGCGCTACTGTCCACGTAGCGTTCCTGGATGATCTTGTCGATCCGCGCCTGGCCCTGTGCGGGGTTATCTGGTGTGACGTAGCGCGCGCAAAGGAACTCCATCACGTAGCGGGGGAATTCCTTGTAGGCATCGTTCCAGCGCGTCAGTGGCTTGAGCACCACCTTGTCGCCGGCTAGGCTCTTGACCTTCTCGTCAAGTGCTGCACTCATCTCCTGCCCCCACACTCACGACTCGTCGTCATCGAGCCCTTCAAGCCCGGTGAGCCGGATACCGGGTTTGAGGCGCACGGTCACAGGCTGTGAGCTTTCCGCGAAGGTCACGTCTCCTGCAACGAGCCGCGCTCGGACCCACGCCATGCCCTCACGCGCGGTGATCGTGCACCGACGCTCTGCCACCGCGCCTGCAGCTACGGACAGGGGCGATCGTGTCACGACGCCCATGTTCGTGTCGAAAACGAGCTGGGCGTTCAGCCGATGGTCGGTCCCGTTCCGAAGTCGCGCCACAAACCGCGCGGAGTATGTCTCCTGGAGCTCGACTGGCCCCTCTAGGTCCAAGGTGGTGCGTGCTGCGACGCTCGTCGGACGCCGGAGCGCCGCAAGGGGCACCACGAGCTCACGGAGAGTTGCCCCGCCGTGTCGAAAGCCGGTGCCGGGATGAATTTCACCAAGGGGGATGAAGACCGTATTGCCAACGGCGACGCACCAGCGCCCAATGCCAGGGTACGCGATGGAGATTCCTGGGATGCCCGTTACGTCGTCGTCATCCGCCAACCGCACGAACCGCGCATCAACACGATCCGAAGGCAAGGCTATGCGGTGCGCCTGCGTGCCGGAAATGCGGAGAAAGCCGTGATCGGTCGCCACGAAGACCAGGTCGTCCGGCCCCACTTCGGCCTGCAAGTCAGGGAGTACATTCTCGCGGAGAAAGCCCTGGAACTGTGTCACGACATCGCGCAAAATGCCAGCGGCCTGGTGGGCCTGACGGTCAGGGGTGCGGAAGATCCAAACATTGATGGATCCAGCCGGTGACGGTGGGCCATTCGGCTCGCCTTCTTCGGCCTTGAGCCGATAGACCACCGTCGCGTGATCACCAACGTGCTTCGCGAAGAACTCACGGACCAGGGCATCTTCTGCGGGCACACCTCCAGATGTTCCCCACGCAGCAGGGAGCCTTCCTGCTAACAGCGCCCGGCGGCAGATCGCCGTCTCCGTCGGCAGGCACGAGAGCCCGACCTCCACGCCGACTTCCCATCCGGCCTCCTCGAGCTCGCGCCGGAGCACTCGGTCCCAGAGGTCCCAGCGCAGGCCGTCAAACACCAGCAGCCATACGCGCCGGCCGGGCTCTGACTGCACGCACGGGACTACCCGATAGGGCAACCAGCGGTGTATGGCACGCGGCGAGCTTGCTAGCAACGCAGGGTTGTTCTGAAGAATCTCCGCCAGACGAGCATCCAACACGCTGATGGTCGCCTCACAACGCAAGCGCAGCGCCTCCAGGCGTGCGGATAGCTTCTTCTGCTCTCCCAAGAATGGCACCAGGCTCTGAAGACCGTGCTGGGCATAGACGAAGTCGTACTCCGCCGCGGCCAAATCACGGGTGTACGTATCGACCAGCCCTTCGAGGTCAAGGGATGCCGCTTCGGGAACGCGCTCGGGGACGGTGGAGTAGCTCGCCATGACCTTGGCGAGGTACGCCAGTGCCTCTGCCGCTTTCACTGCCCTGGGAGAACCGACCGGAGCCTCGACCGGAGCAGGCAGCAAGTCGTCTCGTGCAAAGTCCTTGCCCTCGACGATTGTCGCGAGCAACGCAATGCGCACGCCAGCTACCGGCTCACGCGCCCAATCCTCGGCTCTTGCGGCGAGGAGGCTCTGCAACTGGCGGAGTCTCGCCAAGTCGAGGCGGCGTTCAGCATCACGCGCGACCATCTCGAGTGTGGCGACATCGCGATTCAGGTGGCCGACCGTATCGATGAGAATGGGCGATAGGCCGGGTTCGGCCCCTATGGCGGATGTGAGTTCGGGCGCCGCTAGTCCATGATTCGCCATCGCCGCGATCGGACTTGGCACTCCGTGCCGCCGCGCTGCTGCCAGTACATAGAACTGATCCAGCAGGTTATCCGCTGAGAACTTCGCCAGGAGGCGGGCCACCTCTGGCGGCTTGAGGCTCGCGGTAGGTGCTCCCACGAGCGACGCCACGTGCTGAAAGGCCACTCCGGCCGCAATCCGGAAGCGCTCGGTGCGGTCTGTCGCCAGAAGCCCCAGGTATGAGGACAGCAAAGCCGGGAGACTGTCACCATCTAGCCACGCTTGTGCCGGCTCGATCCGCGCCGACGCCTGGCATACGGCAGCCGCCAGAACGTGCCGCCGACTAACCGGCTTGCCACGATACTTCAGGACGCGGCCGAGCGCGCGCGCGAAGCCAGGTGGATCTTCGTGCGCCTGTTTCGCCCATGCTGCGATTTCAGGCGGCAGCGGCACGCCCGGAAGAAGGGCGCCGAGCATACCCGCCAGCGAGGCATCGACGAACGCATCGGCCTGGGCGACGAAATCGGCCAGCGTCGTGAGGTCCATAGACTCGGCCCCTTCGAGCAGCCGTGGGCGGACCCAGATCACCGTCGATCGACCCGGCTCGAAGCGCGCACGCAGTGCCATATCATTGCCCGCGGTAGGAGAGAACTCGCCAAACGTGCTCTGCGGCGTCCGTGATGCTCGCGCTGCCAACCTCGGGCCAGGACAGAAGCAGCTCGGGATCAAAGACGAAGGCGAGTCCTCTCTGGCCGGGACCGAGGCTACCCAGAGTTACGCGCGCGAACTCGTCGGGCGTGCGCCAGGCGACTGTCGTGCCGGCCATCTAGCCCTCCAACTGTAAGGCGCAGATCGTGCGCAGCCGCTCGGCCTTCGCCCGGTGCGGGGCTGCTAGCTCGCCAGCCAAGGCGCGACCGAAAAACTGCCACGCCTCGAGCCACCGTTCGATCTCGAAGGCGACGACCGCCAGAAGGTAATGCTCAAGAGCATTCACAGAGTCAGGATGCTCCCGCGCCTGCCCGATCCGACGACGAATCGTGCGCACGCTTTGGGAACCCGCAGGCACAACCCACCCCACCTCCACGTCGGGGAGGCGGCGACCGATGAACCCTTGACCACGCTCCGTGGAGACCGACGCCATATTGCCCTCGCCTCTTACGCCGCCATCGGCCGCAATGAAGGCGACTCTGTGTCGGCCGACATAGAGGCCGCCGTCCGCGGCCTCCAACTGGACCCAAAGAGATCTATCCTTCTTCGCGGAAAGAACCCTCGCAATGCCCTCCCTGGCAGGAGCTAGGGCTCGCGCCAGGTCGAGCCAGTTCACTCGTTTGCTGCTGAAGCGGGTCCCGTCACCCACCGGCCCGACGCTGCCGTCGGCCGCGATGAAGTGTAGTCTCTCGTCTCCGCGAGCGAGCCGGCCAACGTAGACCCCACTCTCGGCCGACTCGAGGCGCATCCACAGGGACCGATCCTCCTTGGTGCACAGAACCCTTATGATTCCGTCCCTGGCACAAGCAAGCGCTCGGGCCAGCTCGACCCAGTCGACCCCTTTGCCTTCTCTGTAACTGGGCCCATCCTCCACGGCGATCCTCCTCCTAGCCTTGCAGCTTCAGCCGGCAAATCGCCTGGAGCTGCTCGGCCTTGTCGCGGTAGACGCCGACGAGTCCGTGGGCCAGGGCATAGTCGAGGAGCTGCGCGGCCTCGTGCCAGCGCTCCAGCTCGTAGCCGACCACCGCCAGGAGGTAGCACTCGAGCGCGCTGAACGCGTCGGGCGACTCGACGGCGCGGAAGACGAGGCGCTCGATGCCCCGCGCCGCCGCTTCCCGCCCGCCGACGACAGATGTCGACCGGTTCGCCAGGCGCGCGTTCACCAGCCGCCAGCGGTACGGCTGGTGCGAGACCAGCTCGAACAGCGCCTTCCCCCGCCCATCGCTGTGCTCGTGGAGCGCCTGGCGCACGTTGACCTGCCAGCCGAAGCGCAGTGCCCTGCGCTGGTCCTGCACCCAGCGCAGGATGTCGACTTCCAACGCTTCGCCGTCGAGCGCCGCCAGCGCCCGGCTGACCGTCGTCGACCACATCTCGCCACGCGCCATACGACTCTCTCGGCTAGAGCATCGGAAGCTGAACCGCGCCAGCCTCCCGGCTCGCCTCCAGCTTCATGCGCGCGATCACCTGCACCTGGTCAAGCTCGTTTCGCGTCGAATCGGGCAGGGCCTCGGCGCGCACGAGCGGCGCAATCGCCAGCACCGCTTCGTGCAGCCCGAAGCCGAACGCCGCCAGCGCCAGCTCGGCTAGCTCGACATCGTCGTAGTGCCGCCCAGCTTTGCCGGCGAGCCAGCGCCTAATCTCGCGCCGCTGGCCAAGCGCCTTGGCGTCGTTCAGGCGCTCGCGCTCCTGCGGTGTCGGCAAGCGCCAGGTGTTCGTCGGCTCGTCGAGGACGAAGTTCTCGCCCAGCAGCTCGCGCAGCTCCTTGCGGATCACGACGCCAGCCGAGGCTTCCTGGAAGCGCGGGATGAGCGTGCCGAGGCGCTGCGGCCCCTGCTGCTCGATCACCTGCCGCAGCCAGCCGATGGCCGACGCCTCGTCGCGTATCTCGAACGTGGCCCCGGCGACGTCATCGCCGGGCAGGTACCAGCGCCCGTCGACCTGCTTGCAGCCCAGGTCGCGCAGCGTGTCGCTTACCGAGCGCCACGAGACCTCGACCTGGTAGCCCTGGTTGAGCAGCGCGCGGATCGCCAGCCCTTGCAGGGCCTGCAACCCGCGCTCGTCGGCCGGTGGACCACCGCCGAGGTGAGCCAGGATGGCTTCGGCCACCACGGCCTCCGCGTCCGGCGCGAGCCGGAAGCCGTTGATCGGGCGGCCGAGCGGCTTCTGCAGGTTGAGGATCACATCCTTGTTGGTCACGTCTTCCTCGCCCTTGTCGCCCTTCACGCCCTTGAAGGTGAGCTGGACCTTGTCGAGCTGGAGCGCGTTGACGACCTCGAAGCCGGCGGCCACGGCACCGCGCTGGATGGCCTGCCAGACGCGGTCGTCGCTGTTGTGGAAGACGACGCTGGCCCAGCGGCCCGGCTTCAAGACGCGGTGCATCTCGCGGAAGGCGTCGGTCATCAGCCGCTCGTAGTCGTCGAGCGTCTTGCCGCCCTCCGACGGCTTCTTGTGCTTGTTCCACACGGCCTCGTAGCGCTCGTCCGTGTAGTACCCCAGCCACGCTTCCCAGAGCAAGGAGCAGTCGGCGTAGAAGATGTTCGCGCCGAATGGTGGGTCAGTGAAGACGTAGTCTACCGCATCGTCTGGAAGCGGCAACCGTTGGGCAGGGCCGGTCACAACGGACACCTTCGCTCCGCTCTTGGCATGAGGCCGAATCATGTCGAGTGCACGGAACGCGGCGATCACCCTTCGTTGCCAGAGCTCCAGCACGTTCTCCTCGCGACTGAGCGAGCCAATGTATAACGTCCCAGTTAAAGGATCACCGCTTCCGCTCGGACGCAGTCGGCTTAGCTTTGAAACTCTGAGTTGCACGGACGTAAGTGAGAAGCGCGCCGAGGCGGCCTTCCTCCCATCGAAAGCATTTGCTAGGTCCCGCCACAGCTTGGCCAGCGCCCGAAGGTTGCGCTTGGTCCAGAAATCGCAGACGCGCGTGATGCCGTGGTCGCGGTGGCCGCCGCGCCACATCTCGCGGTCGTCGCCGAAGGGCGTCGTCGGATACCAGTAGGGGATGTCAGCGGCCTCGATCTCGGCCAGGCGCGCCCTCTCGGCGGCCGTCGTGGCGTGGCTGGCCC
>JACQUS010000494.1 GCA_016210125.1 Chloroflexota bacterium
CCGACGCCGCCGAGGTGCAGAAGGACTACAAGTCGCGCCTTCAGGAGCTCGCTCAGGGCACGCTCCAGCGCACGCCCACCTACCACGTCGTGGCGACGACCGGCCCCGACCACGCCCGCTCCTACACCGTTGCCGTGCGCGTGGGCGACGAGGAGGTGGCCACGGGCCACGGGCCGAGCAAGCGCAGCGCCGAGCAGGACGCGGCACGCCGCGCGCTCGACTGCTGGACTCCGCGATGACGGCCATCCGCCTGCGCCGTATCGAGCTGCGCGGCTTCAAGACCTTCGCCCCGCCCACGATCTTCGAGTTCGTCGATCCGCTGACAGCCATCGTCGGTCCGAACGGCTCGGGCAAGAGCAACGTCGCCGACGCCGTGCGCTGGGTGCTGGGCGAGCAGAGCCTGCGGCTGCTGCGCGCGCGCAAGACCGAGGACGTGATCTTCGCTGGCAGCGTGCTGCGCCCACCGGTCGGACTGGCGGAGGTGCAGCTCATCCTCGACAACAGCGACGGCTGGCTGCCCCTGCCGCACGCCGAAGTGACCATTACCCGCCGCGCGCACCGCTCAGGCGAGAACGAGTACCTGGTCAACCGCCAGCCCGTGCGCCTGCGCGACTACCTCGACCTCTTGCTGCGCGCCAACGTGAGCCAGCACGCCTACAGCGTCATCGGCCAGGGGATGGTCGACGCCGCGCTCAGCCAGCGCCCGGAAGAGCGGCGCGCGATGTTTGAGGAGGCCGCCGACCTCAAGCGCTTCCAGGCCAAGCTGGCCCAGGCCCAGCAACACCTTGCCGCAACCGAGCAAAATCTCCAGCGCGTCAGCGACATCTTGGCCGAGCTCACCCCGCGCCTGGCGGCGCTGGAGCGCCTGGCGGAGCGCGCGGCCCGACACGCGAGCGTGGAACACGAGCTGCTCACGCAGCTCGTCCGCTGGCACCGCCACCGCTGGCGGCGGGCGCAGCTCCAGGTCGAGCAAGCGGCGCGCGCCGAGGCGACCGCGCAGGACGCCGTCGCCCAGGCCCGCGCCGCGCTGGACGCCGCCCTGGCCGAGGTCGATGCGCTCGACGCCGAGCGGCGCGGCCTGGAGGAGCGCACCGCCGCGCTGCGGGTCGAGCGTGACGCCCGGCGCGCGGCGCTGGCGCGGTTAGAGCGCGACCTGGCCGTGGCCCGCGAGCGCGGCCGCGCGCTGGCCGAGCAGCGCGCGGCGCTGGCACGCGACGCCGAGGCCCTGGCCGCGCAGCAGTCCGCGGTCGAGCGTGCGGTGGCCGAGCTGGCCCGTGAGCACGAGGCGCGCCAGGCCGAGCGCGCGCACGCGGCGACCGAGCTAGCCGCGCTCGACGAGGACCGCCCGGCGAGCCCGGCGGCCGAGCACCTGGCGCAGGTCCAGGCGCGCGTCGCCGATGTAGCGGCGCGGTGGGCAGCGCTGCAGCGTGAGCGCGCCCAGCTCGCCGAGCGCCAGGCGGCTTACGAGCGTGAGCAGCAGGCGCGGGAAGCCGAGCGCGCCCGGCTGGCTGTCGAGTCGGCCGCCTTGGCCACCGAGCGCGCGCGGCGCACCGCCGCGCTGGCAGAGGTCGAGCACTCCCTGGCGGCGGCGGCCGGCGAGCTGGATGCGGCTCAGGCGACGCTCGCGGCAGTCCAGCAGGCGCACGACGCGGCGCGGCAGCAGCTAGAGGAAATGCGCCGCGCCCTCGCCAGCGTGCGGGCGCGAGCCGAGGTGCTCGAGCGCTTGGACCGCGAGTTGGCCGGCTACCACGCCGGGGCGCGCGCCGTCCTGCGGGCCGGCCGCAACGGGCGCCTGTCCGGGGTGCTCGGTGCCATCGGCGCCCTGCTGCGCGTGCCGCCGCACCTAGAGCAGGCCATCAGCGCCACGCTCGGCGGCCGCGTGCAGGATGTCGTCGTGGAGCGCTGGGCCGACGCCGAGGCAGCCATAGCCTGGCTCAAGCAGACACAGGCCGGGCGGGCCACCTTCCTGCCGCTCGACGCTCTGCGGGTCTTTCCGGCTAAGCCGCCGGCTAGCGGGCTAGGCATCCTTGGCCTCGCCGCCGACCTCGTGCCGAGCGAGCCGCGCCTGGGCGTCGTCGTGCAGCACCTCCTCGGCCGCACACTCGTGGTCGACGATCTGCCGACGGCGCGCCGCATCCTCGCCGCCTGCCCGCCTGGCTGGCAGCTCGTCACGCTGGACGGCGAGATCGTCCGCGCCAGCGGGGCCGTCACCGGCGGCAGCGCCGCCCAGGGGGGCGAGCTGCTGACGCGCGAGCGCGAGACCCGCGAGCTGCCGCGCGAGATCGCCGCGCTGGAGCGCCAGGTCGCTGCCGCGCAGGCCGCCGAGCAGGCGGCCCGGGCCGCCTTCGCCGTCGCGGAGGCACAGGTGCGCGCGCTGGCGACGCGCGAGCGTGATGGCCTGGCCCAGCGCCAGAGCGGGCAGGCCGAGCTGGCGGCCCTTGAGCGCGAGCAGGCGCGCCTAGAGCGGCTGGCCGCATCCGCGCCCGACGACGACCCGGCGGCGCGCGCTGCCGCCGTCGCCGTGCAGCTCGCCGCGACCGAGGCGGCCCTGGCCACCGTCTCGGCCGAGCAAGAGGCGCTGGCGGTCGAGCACGCCGCTGCCCGTGCGGCCGTCGAGGCCGCCCAGGCCGCGGCCCAAGAGCAGGCCGCGGTGCGCGCGCAGCGGCGGACGGCCCTGGCGCTCCTGACCCGCGAGGTCGAGCACGCCGCCCAAGCCCTGGCCGAGCGCGAGCGCGAGCAGCAGCGCCTGGCCGCGGCCTGGCGTGAGCGCACCAGCCAGGTCGCCGCGCTCGTCGAGGCCGCGGCCGCGCAGGAAGCTGCCTGCGAGCGGCTCGGGGCGGGACTAGCCGAAGCCGATGCCGCGGTCGCCGAGGTGGAGGCCGCGCTTGAGCCGGGAGAGGCCGGGCTGCGGCAAGCCGGGGCGCACCAGCGCGCCCTCGACGCCGCGGCCCGCGCCCGGCGCGATGACCTGGCCGCCGCCGAGGCGCGCCTGGCGCAGGCGCAGCTCGTGCGCCAGCACGCCGCCGACGAGCTGGCGGCGCAGCGGCGGCAGATCGCCGCCGAGTGGGCCGACGACGCCGAGGAAGAGGGCGACGACGCGCCGCGCCAGCTCCGCCTGCTGCTGCCGGGCGCTCCAGCCGAGCCAACCGACGACTGGCTGCTGCCCGATCCGGACGCCATCCGCCGCCGGGTCGAGACAGGGCGCCAGCAGCTCCGCGCCCTCGGCGCTGTGGATCCGGCGGCGCTGGCAGAGCACCGCGTCGTGGCCGAGCGCCACGCCTTCCTGACCGGGCAGGCCGAGGATCTGCGCCGCGCCGCTGCCGACCTGCGCCAGGCCACCGCCGACCTGGAGCGCGTCATGCGCGAACAGTTCGAGCGCGCCTTCGCGGCTGTTAACCGCGAGTTCCGCCACTACTTCCGCCAGCTTTTCGGCGGAGGGCACGCGCGGCTGGAGCTGACTGCGCCGGAGGACCCGGCCAACACGGGCGTCGAGATCATCGCCCAGCCACCGGGCCGGCGCCTTCAGAGCGTCGGGGCGCTCTCCGGCGGCGAGCGCGCGCTGACGGCCACGGCGCTGCTCTTCGCGCTCCTCCGCGTGCATCCGACGCCCTTCTGCGTCCTCGACGAGGCCGACGCCGCGCTCGACGAGGCCAACATCCAGCGTTTCCTCGACGCGCTGCGTGGCCTGCTCGACCGCACACAGGTCATCGTCATAACCCACAATCGCGCGACGATGACCGCGGCCGGCGCGCTCTATGGCGTGACGATGGGGCAGGACGCCGTCTCGCGCGTGCTCTCGCTGCGCCTAGACGACGTGCCGCTGCACGACGACGGCGCTGCGGCGGCGGGCTGAGCGTGTAAGATTAGCGATGAGTAGTAAGGAGATACGGGGAATGGCACAGTTCTATGCCGAAGACCGGCAGCGGCAACGGCGGCGCCTTACCGATCAGGCGATCCGCTCGGCGCTGGAGAACCGCTGGGAAGACGCCGTGGCGAGCAACCGCCAGCTCCTCGAGCTGGACCCGAACAGCGTCGAGGCGCTCAACCGCCTGGGCAAGGCGTACTCAGAGCTGGGCCACTACGCCGAGGCGCGCGCCGCGTACGCGCGGGCCTTGGAGCTCGACCGCACGAATACGATCGCGCAGAAAAACCTGACGCGACTCGAGAAGGTGCTCGAGGACGTCGCGCCGGCCGAGAGCCGCGAGCAGATCGATCCACGCCTCTTCATCGAGGAGACAGGCAAGACCGGACACGCCCACCTGATCGAGCTGGGCGAGCCGCGCGTCCTGGCGAAGATGGGCGCTGGCGACCGCGTCGAGCTGCGCGTGGCCGGCCGACAGCTCCACGCCTACAACGCGCAAGGTGAGTACCTCGGCGAGGTCCACCCGCGTGTCGGCCTGCGGCTCATCGACATGATGACCGCCGGCAACCGCTACATCGCCGCGCTGACGCACGTCAGTGACCAGAGCGCGCGCCTCTTCATCCGCGAGGAGTTCCAGCATCGCAGCCAAGTCGGTCGTCTCTCCTTCCCGCCGAAGCGCGAGCTGGCGGTGCGCCCGTACATCAAGGGCCGAGTGCTGGACTACGGGGTGGAGGAAGAGGAGGATCTGGAGGAGGCCGAGTACGGCACGGAGGCCGAAGGCGAGGCGGACGAGGCGGCCGAACGGGCCGAGTCCGAGGACGAAGAGGAGTCTCCGGAGCTGTGACAGCGCTCAGATCGTGGCGCACCCCGCACAGTGCGCTGTTTGCAGCGGCGCTCCCGGCGCTCTCAGGGGCCGGCCAGCCGCGGTCGCTGGCCCACGGAGCGAGCGGGCCGTGGGATGAGGTGGTGATCCTAGCGCTGTTCTTAGTCATCGCTGGGGCCGTGTGGCTCTTTGTCCGCAGTGGCGGCGGCGAGGACGGGAGCGGCGAGTCGGGCGAGCCGCCGCGAGCCTAGGGCACCCCACCGGGGTACGGCTGCGGTTGCACGGGTCCGCGGCAGTCTGCTAGAATCCCGGTAGCCTCAGTGTGCTGCCCCGCCGAGGTAGCTCAGTTGGTAGAGCACGCGACTGAAAATCGCGGGGTCACCAGTTCGACTCTGGTCCTCGGCACCACGGAAGGCTAAGCGCCACACCGAAAATGAAAGCCCCGGCCATCGCCGGCCGGGGCTTTCTGCCTTCTCGACACCCTATTTGACACCCTATCGCGCTCATCACGTTCCAAGGAGCCTATCGAGCTTGGCCGCGGCCTGCCGCTGCATATCCGGCATGATGTGGCTGTACACGTCCATCGTCACTCCGATGGTCGCGTGCCCCAGGCGCTCCTGGACGACCTTGGGGTGCTCGCCGAGCGCGAGCAGAAGCGTCGCCGCGCTGTGCCGAAGATCATGAAACCTAATGTCAGGCAGGCCGGCGCGCCGCAGTAGTGGCTTAAAGGAGCGCTTAGCGATGTTCTGGCGCTCCAGCGGTCGGCCGCCGCGGTTGTAGAACGCCAGATCGTCGTCCTGCCACAGGGGCCCGGACTGTAGCCGCTCCTCAAGCTGGCGTTGCCGGTGCTCGCGCAACGCGGCGATCGCCAGCGTGGGCAGCGCCACGGCGCGCCGGCCCTTCGCCGTCTTGGGTTCACCGAAGCCCAGCCCGGCGCTGGTACGACCGAGCGTGCGGCGCACATGCAGCGTGGCATTTTGCAGGTCTACGTCCCGCCACTTCAGGCCGAGCAGTTCGCCGGAGCGCAAGCCCGTTGTCAGCGCGAGCATATAGAGTGCATGTAGACGATCATCCCTGGCTGCTTCGAGGAGCTGGCGCGACTGCTCCGGCGACAAGGGTGTGATCTCCTTCCGATTAGGACGAGGTGGGTCTACGGCATCGGCGACGTTGCGCGCGACGAGGTTCCACCGTACGGCCTGCTTAAGCGCGCGGTGGATGACGGCGTGGGCGTACTGGACGGTGCGCGGCGCAAGGTCCTTGTCGAGCAGCGTGCCGTAGAGGGCGGAGAGGTGCTGCGGCGTGAGCTTGGCCAGAGGGATACGTCCAATCGCCGGCGTAATGTGCCGCCGAATGAGGTTCGCGTAGCCATCGTAGCTGCTGGGACGCAGCGTGTGCCGCGCCGTGTCCTCCAACCAACGGTCGATGAACCGGGCCACGGTCTGCCGTTCGTCGGCGATGGGAAGGCCGAGCTGCTGGTCACGGAATAGCTTGGCTAGTTGCTCCTGGACCTCGCGCCTGGTCCTACCGTAAACGTGCTTGCGCTGTCGCCGGCCGTCCTTCCAGCCGAGATCGAGCCGGCCCATCCATCGTCCATCGGCCCGCTGGGTGATCGAGCCTTCACCCCTGCCACGTCGCTTCGCCATTCGCGTGCCCCCTTTCTAGCGCCACCCTATTGGCTAATCTCGACGCACCCGGAAGGCGAAACGCGGCTACATCTGGTGCGGCTCGCCCGCCTGGTCGGAGTTTCCCCGCTCGTACTCCGCTGGGAAGGTTTCGGGAAGTCTCGACTTGCCCCAATCCGGGTCCCCGAACTCCGCGCCGAAGGCATCGGCCTCCAGCCGCACGAGGATGCGGAGCGCCTTCTCGGCGGCCGGGGACGATTCACGATTCGCATGCGCGAGAAACTGGGCGAAGCGCCTGAACGCCTCGTCGGAGCTCCAAGGGGCAGAGCTCAGGAACAGATCAAGACCGGCCGTTGACTGGCCCTCCGCCGCTCGCGCGATGTATTCGTACGCGAGCCAGAACGCGAGGGACAGGGGGATGTCGGGCGCAGCGCGGCGAATCTTGACGATGTACTGCGCCTCGCCCCTCGTCACGTATTGGCGCCAACCCCGCGTGCTTTCCGCCACTGCGGCGATCACCGGTAGAACCCGTTCCGCCTCATCGGGATCAGCATCGGCGAACGACCAGCACGCCGATGGGTCGCGCACAGCCCGATACTCCTTCAAGCGCGCCTTAACCGTCCGCAGCGATGGCACCTCAACCTGAAGGCCCAACTCACCGGCACGGGCCTTCAGCTCGGCCAGGATGGGCGTCGGTCCGCGGTCCGTCGCGGCCAGCTCCCAAAGGAGGTGCTCGATGTCCGGGTGGAGACGTGAGCCGGTAAGCCGCGAGTGTTGCACCATATCGCACCCCTATTGCACCAGTAGTCCATTGACTTGCACCGTCCACACTTTACAATGTAGGCAACACGGTGTCAAGGGGGCGGTCGTGAGCGACGACCGGTTGCTGCTGCGTGTCCACGAGGCGGCCGAGCGGCTGGGGGTCAGCCGCGCCAAATTTTATGAACTGATCGCGCGCGGCGCGGTGCGAACGGTCAAGATCGACGGGTCGCGGCGGGTGCGCGTGGCCGACCTGCGCGACTTCGTCCAGCAACTCCCCGAGCAGCCGGCGTGACCACCTGGCGCCGCCGCAGGTGCCCGCGCTCCGGCCACGTCGCGCCGGCGGGCCGGTTTGTCGCCGTTACGTACGGCGCGCCGTGGCTGGGCGGCGCTATCCGCCGCCGCCGCCCGAGCTGCGGCGCTGTGCGCGCTACGAGCAATTTCGCCGTCGTGCGCCAGCGCCGGTCGAAGACTCGACTCGGCGAGGCGCTGGCCGCCGCGGCACAGTGATGAGCGCTCCACCGTTGTTGCCGCGCTCCGCCGACATCGTGGCCGCCCTGGTCTGCGGTCGCTCCGGCTGCACATGCCAGGCCAGCGCCCGGCGCGGCAGCGGCCTGACGCATTGCGTGGCGCACGATGATCGGGAGACGAGCCTGAATGTCGAGCAGCGCGGCGCCAAAGTGCTGGTGCACTGCGGAGCGGGGTGTTCGCAGGCCGACGTCATCGGTGGCCTGCGCCAGCGTGGCCTGTGGCCGCAGGCTTCGCCGAACGGGCGGGGGGAGGGGGGTATGCCCATCCCCTCCGACACACGTGCAAACGCGCAAACGCAAACAGGTTGCACGCTGGCCTTATACGCCGGGGAGAAGCGCCTGCCACTCGACTTCCTGCGCGCGCTGGGCCTCTCGGACATGAGCTACCTGGGCGCGCCGGCCGTCCGCATCCCCTACTTTGGCCCCGACGGGACCGAGGTGGCGGTGCGCTTTCGCGTCGGCCTCGGCGGCGCGGATCGGTTCCGTTGGAAGGCTGGCACGACGCCGGCGCTTTACGGCTTGGACCAGCTCCGCGCGGCGCGTGAGCGCGGCCACGTGACGTTGGTCGAGGGTGAGAGCGACGCGCAGACGCTCTGGCTGCACAGTGTGCCGGCTATCGGTCTGCCCGGCGCGAGTCTGTGGCGCGACGACCGCGATGCCGAGCACTTCGATGGGCTGGACCGCGTGTACGTCGTCGTCGAGCCAGACCAGGGCGGCGAGGCGCTAGTCAAGCGGCTTGCCGCCTCGCGCCTTCGTGATGCGATCCACCTGGTCCGCATCCCCGCGGCGAAGGACTTGAACGCGCTGCACGTCGCGGGGCCGGAGCGCTTCGCAGATTCGTGGCGGGCGGCTCTCGCGGGTGCGGAGTCCCTTTCTGCGTTTCTCGTGCGAGAGGCGAAAGCGCGGCGCATCGCGCTTGCGCAGCACGCGGCGGCGCTGGCGAACGAGCCGGACATCTTGGAGCGCTTCGTCGCCGACGTTGCGCGGGCTGGCGTTGCAGGCGAGACGCGGGCAGCCAAGCTGCTCTACCTCACAATCACGAGCAGGCTATTGGAGCGGCCAGTTTCCGCCGCGGTCAAAGGGCCGTCGGGCGGCGGTAAGTCGTACCTGGTCGAGCAGGTAGCGCGGTTCTTCCCCGCCACCGCCTATTACGCCTTGACGGCGATGAGCGAGCGGGCGTTGGCGTACTCCGAGGAGCCGCTAGCCCATCGCATGCTGGTGCTCTACGAGGCCGCCGGGATGAGCGGCGACTTCGCCAGCTACCTCGTGCGCTCCCTGCTGAGCGAGGGCCGCCTGCGGTACGCGACTGTCGAGAAGACGAAGGATGGACTCCGGCCCCGGGTCATCGAGCGTGAGGGGCCGACTGGCCTCATCGTGACGAGCACCCAAGTGCACCTGCATCCTGAGAACGAGACGCGGTTGATGTCAATCGTCATCTCGGACTCCCCTGCGCAGACGCGCGCCGTGCTCCTGAGGCATGCAGCCGGTCGCTCGGAGCCGGTGGACCTCGGCCCGTGGCACGCGCTACAGGACTGGCTGGCGGCTGGCCCGTCCGAGACGACGATCCCCTTCGCGCGGGCGCTCGCCGAGGCTATCCCGCCGGTGGCCGTGCGGCAGCGCCGCGACTTCCCCGCCCTCCTGGCGTTGATCGCGGCGCACGCGCTGCTCCACCAGGCCACGCGTGAGCTGGACGGGGCGGGCCGCATCGTGGCGACGATTGCGGATTACATCGTCGTCCGTGAGCTGGTGGCCGACTTGCTCGCCGAAGGCATCGGGGCGAGTGTTTCCCGGACGATGCGCGCGACCGTCGCAGCAGTGGCGGCGCTCGCCACGGAGCGCGGCGACGAAGACGTAAGCGTGACGAAGGTCGCCAAGGCGCTCGGCATCGACACCTCGGCGGCCCACCGGCGAGTGCGGGCGGCTCTCGCGGGCGGCTACATTCGCAACCTGGAGGACCGGCCCCGTCGCCCGGCCCGCCTCGTCATCGGCGATGCGCTCCCCGACGACCTGGACCTGCTGCCCGACCCCGACCGTTTGCACGTGTGCACGTGTGTTGGGGGGGATAGAGTACCCCCCCTCCCCCCTGCGGGTGAGTTGTCCGACGAGCTAGCGGAGGCAGCTACATGGACGGCGTGACGCTGCTCGTCCAGGCCCGCGCGGCCGGCCTGGACGTGCACGCCGACGGCGACCGGCTGGTCGTGCGCGGGCCGAAGTCTGCCGAGCCGCTGGCGCGGCAGCTCCTCGCCGCGAAGGTTGAGATTATGCCCCTGCTCGCCGCCGCCGCCGCCGAGCGCGCCGCCGAAGGCAACTACCGCGCCGACCCGCGCCCGGAGCTGCCCGATCACGCCGCCTGGACCTTGCTGCTGGCCCGCGCCTACGCCCTCGACGGGCACGATCCCGGAGGGGTCTACGGCGCGTTGCACGGCATGCGGTGCTTGGGCGCGCGGCTCGCCGACGATGGCCACGGCTGGCGTTTGCTGCCCGGCGAGCTGGCCAGCGCCGAGTATGGCGAGATGCGTGAGCGCTGGCTGCTGCCGCAGCGCGACGCGCTGACGCGGCTGCTGGGCGAGGTGGGCGGTGAAGGCGGCGCTCCATGACGATGACTGGCCGGACTGGTTCGCCTACGAGTGCCTGGCCTGCCGCCACTGCGGCTGGCACGCAGAGGTGGGGCGTGGCACACCGCAGTAGGGCGAAGGGCACGCGCCGTGAGCGGGAGTTGGCGCGGCTCGCCTGCGGCCAGC
>JACQUS010000493.1 GCA_016210125.1 Chloroflexota bacterium
CAGGCGCGGCTCGAACGGGCGTTGGCGACATGACCTGTCGGACAAAAGGATCGCGGCGTGACAGCGGAGCGCCCCCGGACGGAGCTCCTCATGCGCTCTGAGCGCACCCTCCGCCCCGTTCAGCTCATCTCCGACCTCGTCTTCGGCGACGCGGCGGCGAACGAGGCGCTGACGCTGGACCACATGTTCGAGCGCTGGGGCCTGCGCCCGGCACTCCACGCCGCACGCACCGACGCGCACTACGCCGCCGTCGCCCAGCCGCTGGCGGCCTATCGGCCGGAGCGCGGCGACCTCGTGCTGCTGCACTACACCGCCTGGTCGCCGGCCGCCGAGGCGGCCCTGGCCGGCGGCTGGCCGCTCGTCCTTGTCTACCACAACGTCACGCCGCCGGCCTACCTGGAGGGCCTCGACCCTGGGACCCTCGCCGCCACCGCCGCCGGACGTGCCCGCCTGCGCGAGCTGCCGCAGCAGACGGTCCTGGCGCTGGCGAAGTCGGCCTTCAGCCGCGGCGACCTGCTCGCCGCAGGCTTCGGGGCCGCCGAGGTGCTACCCTACGCCGTCGACTACGGCCGGCTGGCGGTCGCGCCCGACCCGACGGTCTTGGCGCGCTGGCAAGACGGCGCGGCGAATCTCCTCGTCGTCGGGCGCGTCGTGCCGCACAAGCGCGTCGAGGATGCCATCAAGCTGCTGGCGCACTATCGCGTCTATGAGCCGTCGGCGCGGCTGCTCGTCGTGGGCGCGCACGACGAGCTGGGGCCGTACTGCCGCTGGCTGCGCGGCCTGGCGCTGCGCCTGGGCGTGGCCGACGGCGTGCATTTCCTCGGCCAGGTGCCACAGCCGGCGCTCGTCGCCTACTACCGCGTCGCCGCGGCGCTACTCTGCCTGAGCGAGCACGAGGGCTTCGGCGTGCCGCTCGTCGAGGCCATGCACCTCGGCGTGCCGGTCCTCGCCCACGCCGCGGCCGCCCTGCCCGAGACGCTGGGCGACGCCGGCGTGCTCGTGCTCCGCAAGCACTTCCCGACCCTCGCCGCGCTCCTTGCCCTCGTCGCGCGGCCCGGCCCCCTGCGTGACCGCCTCGTCGCCTGCGGGCGCGAGCGCGCGGCCGCGTTCGCTGCCGAGCGCCTGGAGGCGCGCTGGCGGGAGGTGTGGGAACGGGCGAGCAGAACTAGACCCTGAGTGGTAGCTCGACCCGCTGGAGAGCTCACTGCCTTGGGGCGAAGCTGGTATCATCGGCATAGCAGGCGACGGGGCGAATCGGCCTCGTTGCGAGCGGTGCAACGGTGAGGTCACCGAAGTGGCGAATACGGATGATGCCGCACGCGACCTGACGCTGATGCTCATCTACCTTACCTCGTGGACGGAAGAGGCGCCAAAGTGGCTGAATGAACCACCGCTTAGGCGCTGCTGGAAGGGATTCCGCTTCGAGATTCTGGACCAGTTGGAGAACCAGGGGATGGTAGAGCAGAGCAGGCGCGCCGAGTCGCTCTACCTCACGAGAGCAGGTGAGCAGGAAGCGCGCAAGCTACTCGCGCAGCACGGGTTTGCTCCGGATGCCGCCAAGTCGAGCCGGTAGTGGGGATGATTGCACCTGATTGCACCACGGAGGTGGTGACTATGACCGATTCAGCCATTAGCCGAGAAATCATGAGACAGCTCGACGAACTTCCGCTTGAGGGCCAGCGGAAAGTGTTGGACTTCACGAAGGCTTTGGCTCTATCTCTGCCCAAGGGACCACCCGGCAAGGACCTTCTTCACTTCGCAGGTGTGATGGATCCTGATGACGTGCAGGCAATCATCCAAGCCATTGAAGCGGGCTGCGAATCGGTAGATGCCGGTGAGTGGTAGTTACCTGCTCGACACAAATATCGTCGCTGCGCTCTTCGCCGGAGAATCCTCTGTGCTGGATCGCCTGGCACAGGCAGACACCGTTTTTCTGCCCAGCATCGTGGTAGGCGAAATCTACTTTGGTGCGTATCGGTCTGGTCGGGTTGACAAGAATCTTGCGCACATAGATGAGCTGGTGATGGCCAGTTCAGTTCTCGCCTGCGACACAGAGACGGCACGAGAGTATGGTCTGGTCAAGAGCGCTCTGCGCTCGAAGGGGCGACCAATTCCAGAGAATGACATCTGGATCGCGGCGGTCGCCCGACAGCACGGGCTGGCTCTGGCGACCCGAGATTCCCATTTCCGTGAGATAGATGATTTGGATGCGGACCTTTGGTGACATTGCGCATCGCCTTCGTCGTGCAGCGTTACGGCGACGAGATCACCGGCGGGGCCGAGCGCCTCTGCCAGCAGGTGGCTCAGCGGCTGGCTCAGCGCGCCGCCGTGGACGTGCTGACGACCACAGCGCTCGACTACCGCACCTGGGCCACCCACTACCCGCCCGGATCGAGCACGCTGCACGGCGTCTCCGTGCGACGCTTCCCCGTCGCCGGCGAGCGTGCCGCCGACTTCGAGCGCTTCTCGGCGCGGCTCTTCGCCGGGTCGCACGCCCTGGCCGACGAGCGGCGCTGGCTGGACAAGCAGGGGCCGCTCGCCCCCGACCTGCTCGCCTACCTGCGCGACGCCGGGCGCGGCTACGATGCCGTGGTCTTCTTCACGTACCTCTACAGTCCGACCGTCGACGGCCTGCCACTCGTCGCCGAGCGCGCGATCCTGGCGCCGACGGCGCACGACGAGCCGCCGCTGGGCCTGCGCATCTACGATCCGCTGTTCGCCGCCGCCCGCCACCTGCTCTACCTGACCGAGCCCGAGCGCCGGCTGGTCGAGCGACGCTTCGCCGTGCAGCACATCCCCGCTACCGTCGTCGGCGCGGCGGTCGACGCGGCGCCGGGCGACGGCGCCGGCTTCCGCGCGCGCCGCGGCCTCGACGGCGACGTGCTGCTTTACGCCGGGCGGGTCGAGCCAGGCAAGGGGTGCGCCGACCTGCTGGCCTTCCACCGCGCCGCCCGCGCCCGCCACCAGCGGCTGCACCTCGTGCTCGTCGGCCACGTCGCTATGCCGATCCCCGACGACCCCTTCGTGCACGCGCTCGGCTTCGTCTCCGAGGAGGAGAAGCGTGACGCGCTGGCCGCGGCGACGGTGGTCGTCGCGCCGGCGCGGCACGAGAGCCTCTGCCTGGCGGCGCTGGAGGCCTGGGCCTGCGGCAAGCCAGTCCTGGCCAACGCGCAGTGCGAGGTGCTGGTGCATCATTGCCTCGCGTCCAACGCCGGCCTGTTCTACGGCGACAGCGCGGAGTTCGCCGCCGGCCTCGACCTGCTGCTGGCGCGGCCCGACTTGCGCGCGGCGCTGGGGCGTAACGGCCAGCGCTACGTCGCGCGGCACTACGCCTGGCCGGCCGTCGAGGGGCGCTGGTGGCAGGCGTTAGAAGCTGTCAGCCGTCAGCACTCAGCACTCAGCGATCAGCAATGGCTCGGCGCTGGCGCAGTGCCGAGCGACGGCACTGGTCGCGCGCTGCCGGCTACTGATCACTGAGCGCTGATGGCTGACGGCTGACGGCTGACTGCTGACGGCTGATGGCTGATCGCTGAGCGCTCGCGGCCCTTGCTAGAATGGCCAGTGAAGCAGGTCTGCTCGGCAGTCGGCGGAGATGACATGGAGCTAGCCCCCGGCGCAGCGCGCGCGCTGCTGCGGCCACTGGCCCGCGCGGCGGTCTTCGCACTCGCGGCGGGGCTGGCCGTCATCGCCCTCCAGCGCCCCCATCCCCTGATCGCCATCGCACCGCTGGCGATCGGCGGCTTCTTGCTCGCGCTCGCGCGGCCGGCGTGGCTCGTGCCGCTGATCATTGCCACACTGCCGCTGGAGGTCTCGAAGATCTTCATCCCCTTCCTACGTGCGCCGACCCCCTGGGCCGGCTACGAGATGTCGCTGCTCGACGTCAGCCGCATCGTCACGCTGCTGGCCATCGCGGTGTGGGGTCTCCAAGGCCTGGCGCGCGGCAGCCTGGCCGTCCCGCGCAACCCACTGACCGCCCTGGCGTTTCTGCTGCTGGCGCTGGGCCTGCTGAGCATGGCCTGGACGCCCGACCCAGGGCGCGGCGCGGTCGAGAATCTGCGCCTGACGTTCAACGTGCTGACCTTCCTGGCCGTCGGCCACTTCGTCCGCACGCGCGAGCGGCTGGACGGTGCCGTCGCGGCGCTTGTCGCCAGCGGGGCCGCCGTGGCCCTCTTCGCTATCGTGCAGGGCGCGACCGGGGTCGGCGTGTGGGTCACGCAGCTCGCCGGCGCGTCACTGCGGCGGGCCAACAGCACCTTCGCCGACCCCAACTCGCTGGCCATGTACCTGAACCTGGTGCTGGCGATGTGCCTCGTGAGCCTGCGCGCCGTCAGGCATCCGCTGGCGCGCCTGGGGCTGTACGCGGCCATGGCGCTGAGCCTCGGCGGGCTGGTGCTCAGCTTCTCGCGCGCCGGGTGGGTCGTCGGCCTGCTGGTCCTTGGGCTGTACGCCGTGCTGCGGGCCGTGCGCCAGCCGCGCGCCGCGCTGGCGCTCGTCCTGATGGCCGGCGGCGTCGCCGCGCTGGGTTTGGCGCTCGTGCCGGAGGTCGGCGAGCGGCTGGAGCAGTTCAGCGAGCCAGCGGCGCTCAGCGTTCGGCCGTATCTCATCGACGCCGGCCTGCTCATGTTCCGCGAGCACCCGCTGGTGGGCATCGGCCTGGGCGCCTACCGCTACGCCGCGACGCACGAGTACGCCTTCGCCAATCCATACGTGTGGTACGTCTCCGCGTCGCACACGGCGCTGGTGACGACCGCAGCCGAGCTCGGCTTGGCCGGTCTGACCCTGACCGCCGCGTTCTGCTGGACCGCCGCGCGGCAGCTCTGGCCGCTGCTGTGGCACGCGCCGCGGGCGCGCGACCGCGCCTACGCGACGGGCCTGCTGCTCGGGCTGCTGGCGCTGCTCGTCGCCGGGCAGAGCATCGGCATCTTCTTTGAGGACCCCTATCTCTGGATTCTGCTCGCCCTGCTCGTGGCGCTGCGACGGCAGGTGCGGGCCGGGGAGGCCGACCGCGCGTATCTGCCTGCTCGCTGAGGCCACCAGCGCGCACACGCGGCGCTGGGCCGGCTACTTCGCGCTGCTCGGCTGGGAGGTGCACGTTCTGAGCCTCCGGCCAGGTGCGGTCGCGGGCGCGCGCGTGCACGCCGTCGCGCCGCCGCTCGGCCGGCCGGGCTACCTGCTGGGTGCGCCGGCCGTCCGCCGTCTCGTACGCACGCTACGGCCCGACCTGTTGCACGCCCACTACCTGACGAGCTACGGGCTGCTCGGTGCGCTGAGCGGCTGCCATCCCTTCGTCGCCTCCGCCTGGGGCTCGGACGTGAGCGCCGGGGCCGCGCGCTCGCCGCTGCTGCGCGCCGCCGTGCGCTTCGCGCTGCGCCGCGCCGACGCCATCTGCGCGACGAGCCACGCCCTGGCCGCGCTCACCAGGCCCTACGCGCCAGCGGGGGCGGCGATCCACGTCACGCCGTTCGGCGTCGACTGCCGGCGCTTCCGGCCACCCGCTGGCGGCCCGCCGCCCGGGTCGCCGTGCATCGGCAGCGTCCGCGCGCTGGAGCGCATCTACGGCCTCGACGTGCTGCTGCGCGCCGCGGCGCAGCTCATGCCGCAGTTTCCGGACCTGCGCCTGCGGCTGGTCGGCGACGGTAGCGCGCGCGCGCAGCTCGCCGCCCTGGCCGATGGGCTGGGCCTGGTCGCCGCCGTCGAGTGGCGCGGGCGCGTGCCGGCCGCGGCGCTGCCGGGCGAGCTGGCGCAGATGCACGCCTTCGCCGCGCCGTCACGCGTTCCGGAGGCCTTCGGGGTCGCCCTGCTGGAGGCCGAGGCTTGCGGCG
>JACQUS010000054.1 GCA_016210125.1 Chloroflexota bacterium
GAGTGCTCGTCGCCCTGTCAAGGCGAAGGCCGCGGGTTCGAGTCCCGTCGAGGCCGCCAGAAGCCCGCTACCGATCCGGTAGCGGGCTTTCTTCCTTGGCATTCACGTGCACCGCGCTCCCCGGCCATGGAGCTGCGGCAGCACCGGGTCCTCGTCGGCGAGAACCTGCGTCATGCTTCCGATTCCCCGGTCCCTACCCCGGCCGTAAGCGAACGGTCATCGCTATTGTCGTATCGCGACCGAAACCATGGGCTATAGTCGCACGTGCTAGCAACGGGGGGTGCACGATGAGCGACGCGCGGCAGGACGACCTGGCGCACCTGCTCGACGTGCTGGCATCGATCGATGCGCTGCTCGGCCCCCTGCTCGCCGGCGCCGAGGGCGAGGCGCTACGCTGGGCGGGGACCCCGCCAGCGGCCGCGCCCCAGCCGCCGGCGAGCACGGCGCACCACCGCGGAGGCTGACCGCCCGGCGCGCCGCGCCCGCAAGAAATTGCGGCGCTGCAACATTGCGCCCAGGTAGTGGGTCGATATGAAATCAGCCCGCCTTGACAGCCCGGCCCAGGCGCGGCATCTATTGAAGTATGATGCCTAACCGATCAAGCAAGAAGCGCCCACGCTGCTGCGCTGGGCCGGCTCGGCGGGAAGAAGGGCGGCCTCGCGCGGGCGCGGAAGCTGAGCCCGGAGCGGCGGCGGGAGATAGCGCGGAAGGCGGCGCAGGCACGGTGGCAAGGGCAACAATAAATCCATCGGGCTAGAGACTCAATCCACGGTAGCTTTCACTAACTCGCCCCGCCCGCGACACAAAGCGGGCGAACGGCCTCTCAAGCGTTCTGTCGATCCCTTCCAACCAGCGCCACTTCACCAGGAGGAGACGCAGCACGTCGACCGGATGCTCCACACCGCTCGTCAGATAAACGATGCCCACTTCGTAGCGGATGATGAGTTCTTTTTCGTGCGGCACTCGGAGCATGCGGTAATTAGCACTGAACACCAACCACTTCTTGGCACCGGCGATCGGAAGCCACTCCGGGTCCTTTCTGCCGAGCCAGCCAAGATTATACATAGACTGTGTATTCAGGCCCACTAGCCGAAGCGCACGTGGGACACTCGTCCCTATGTCTTCGTCGCAGAGCAGAATCACGCGGCGAGTTGGTCAGAGTGCCGTATCACGGCTTCGACCTGCTCAGTGCCCAATTTCAGGTCCCGAGCAATGAACCTGATGCTCTGGCCTGCCCTGAATCGCTTGATGATCACTTCTACGCGAACGCGCCGGCCAGGAATCACTGGCTCTCCCGCTGACAGATATGGGTCGATGACTACAGGCACATCCCTCCCTAGCGGATACCACCGTGCCGCCAAGTCGCCTTCGTAGTCAACGCTTTGAAGTGTGTCAGTCACGATCCCGGGTAGCGTATACATGCCGGGTGTATCCAAGACGGCAAAGCTGGTTCGATGCTCCTCGTCATATACGTGGAAGATGTGCCCTCCTACACTCTCAAGATTCAATGATGCGAACGGGTAATCCACGCGCATCTTCGCACGTGCGTACCGATGGGCTTGTCGAATACTCTCAAGTCGAATGCGCCGCTTGCGGAAGCGGCTCGCGACGACGACCTCCACCAACTGAAGGAAGGACACGCGGGGGATATCCTCAACCGGCTTTCCGAAGACAGGCGGCATTTGCCGCTCGCCACTCTGATACCCTTGCAGCCACCGACGTACGGTCTCTGTCGACACTCCCGCAAGGCGCGCCGCGTCACGCACCCGATAGATCGGCTCTGTCCGCCAGCCGTTAGCTTGTCCAAAAAGCATGGTCCACCTCCGGCGAGAGACACAAAGTGTGAACCGAGTGCCTCCACGGTCGCACTACGACCACAGAACCCGCCATGTACCCTTGACACGGCGACACGGACCATGGGAAAATCGCCCCAGAGCGGGTAGGACCGGCCTGAGGCGATTTTCGCGCACGGGGACGTGGCGGAGTGGCCGAACGCACCTGACCTAGGATCAGGCAGCCGTGCTGGTACCACGGCTCGTGGGTCCGAATCCCACCGTCCCCGCACCCACACTTTATTGGTACCCCGGGCGGGTCGCCAGAATCAACACTGGCGCAGGGGTCAAAATGAAGGGCTGGCACTGGCACCTAGGAGGCCATGACGATGATCAGCGACGATCATGCGTGGGAGCAAGAAACCAAGAAGATCGTGGCTGCCTGCGAGGAAGACATAGAGCGGCTGAAGGTGCGGGAAGCGGCGATCCGGCAAGAACGTGAAACGAAGGAGCATGAGAAGGCCACGTTCGAGGAAGCGCTTCGGCTCTGGCGCGTGGCTCATGGCGTCCCGGAGCCTGCCCCGGCGGTTGAGGAAGTCCTTCGCAGCAGATTCGCGGGGATGTCTCTTGGGCAACAGCTCGTGAGCATTGCCCGGGAAAATCAGGGGACCCTCAACGTGCGCGAAGCGTCGCGCTTGCTCACCCGCGCTGTCATGTATCCGAGCGCCGCAAAGGCAGGCGCTACCATCTATCCCCTTCTTGGCAAGAAGAAGGGGAAGTGGAAGGGCGTGTTCCGCAAGGTGAGCCCAGGTATCTATCGGGCGACCACCACGCAAGCAAGTGCTCCTGAAACGCACCTCGGCCAGAACGAAGAACGTCCCCGACCAGTACCGGGGCCAGCCGGGCTACGGTGACGTGTGGACCTGGGTCGCCCTCTGCGCGGACACGAAGCTCGTCGCCTGCTGGCACGTGGGCTCCCGCAATGCCGCATCGGCCAATGCCTTCATGGAAGACCTCGCTTCGCACCTCGCCCACCGTGTGCAACTCACGACCGACGAGCACAAGGCGTACCTGGAGGCGGTCGAGGGCGCGTTCGGGGCTGACATCGACTACGCGATGCTGGTGAAGCTTTACGGTCCTGAGCCGGAGAGTGAGGAGCGCTACAGCCCGCCGAAGTGCATCGGGGCTGAGCGCCACGTCATCATGGGGCAGCCCGACAAGGGGCACATCTCAACGAGCTATGTCGAGCGCCAGAACCTCACGATGCGTATGAGCATGCGCCGCTTCACGCGGCTCACAAACGCCTTCTCCAAGAAGCTCCAGAATCTCCAGCACGCCGTGAGCCTGCACTTCATGCACTACGATTTCGCTCGCCCGCACCAGACGCTCGGCGGCAAGACGCCGGCGATGGCCGCCGGCGTCTCCGATCACGTCTGGACGGTCGCGGAGATCGTCGTGCTCGTTGAAGCCGAGGACCGGCCGGCCGCCGAGCGCGGCCCTTACAAGAAGCGTAATTCAAACTGACCCACTACCTGCGCCCATCCGCGCTGGTGCGCTGACTACCGCGGCGCTATAATCGTTTGCGCCGCCGGCCCGCCAGGGCGCTCCCGCGCAGCTCACGGCAGACGAGGCGTCCATGTCGTCCACGCAGTCGTCCACGCAGTCGTTTGCGCACCTGCACGTGCACTCCGAGCTCTCGCTGCTCGACGGCCTGGCGCGCGTCAACGTCCTCGTCGAGCGCGCCCGTGAGTACGGCATGCCCGCGCTGGCGCTCACCGACCACGGGGCCATGTACGCCGTGGTCGATTTCTACCTCGCCTGCCAGCAGGCCGGCATCAAGCCGATCCTCGGAGTCGAGGCCTACGTTGCGCCCGCCAGCCGCCACGATCGCCGCAGCAAGGCCGAGGGCGGCCGCGGCCCCTACCACCTTGTCCTGCTGGCCAAGGACCAGACTGGCTACCGTAACCTGATCCAGCTCACCACCAAGGCGCACCTCGAGGGCTACTACTACAAGCCGCGCATCGACCGCGAGCTGCTCGCGCTGCACCACGAGGGCCTCATCGCCCTGAGCGCCTGCCCCAGCGGCGAGGTGCCGAGCAAGCTGGCCGCCGGCGACGCCGCCGGCGCCCGTGAGGCCGCCGCGTGGATGAAGGAACTTTTCGGTCGCGACGGCTACTACGTCGAGCTGCAAGACCACGGTGTCCCTGAGCTTTCGGCGCTCAACGGCCCGCTCATCGAGCTGGCCCGCGCCCTCGACCTCCCGCTCGTGGCCACCAACGATGCCCACTATGTCGACCGCGGCGACGCCGACACGCAGGACGTCCTGCTTTGCATCCAGACCAACACCACCGTGGATGACGGCAAGCGCCTGCGCATGCCCAACGACTCCTTCTACCTGCGCAGCCCGCAGGAGATGGCCGAGCTCTTCGGCGAGCTGCCCGAGGCGCTGCGCAGCACGCTGGCCATCGCCGAGCAGATCGACCTGCGGCTGGAGTTCGACCGCGCCCGCCTGCCGCTGTTCCCTGTGCCCGAGGGCTTCATCGCCGAGAGCTACCTGGAGCACCTGGCTTGGGACGGCCTGCGCAAGCGGCACGGCACCGTCACGCCGGAGGCCCACGAGCGCCTGCGCCACGAGCTCGACGTCATCGCCCAGACCGGCTTCGCGCGCTACATCCTCATCGTCTGGGACATCGTGCGCTACGCGCGCGAGCAGCGCATCCCCTTCGGCCCGCGCGGCTCGGCGGCCGGCAGCCTGGTCTGCTACGCCCTGGGCATCTCCGATATCGACCCGCTCGCCAACCGCCTGGTCTTCGAGCGCTTCCTCAACGTCGAGCGCCAGGAGATGCCCGACATCGACCTCGACTTCGCCGACGACCGCCGCGGCGAGATGATCGCCTACGTCACCCAACGCTACGGCCGCGATCACGTCGCCCAGATCATCACCTTCGGGACGCTCGGCGCCAAGGCGGCCATCCGCGATGTCGGCCGCGCCATGAGTCTGCCCTACACGCTGGTCGACCGCGTCGCCAAGCTCATCCCCAGCCTGCCGGTCGGCATCACCATCGAGCGCGCTATGGCCGAGCGTCCCGAGATTCGGGAGATGTACGGCGCCGACGAGGTCGTGCAGCGGCTCATCGACACCGCCCGCCGGCTGGAGGGCATCTCGCGCCACGCCTCGACCCACGCTGCCGGCGTCGTCATCTCCGCCGAGCCGCTCGCCGAGCACGTCCCGCTCCAGCGCACGCCCAAGAGCGACGACGTGGTGACCCAGTACCATATGGGCGCGCTAGCGAAGCTCGGTTTGCTCAAGATGGACTTCCTCGGCCTCGGCAACCTCACCATCCTCGGCCGCGCCATCGCCAACATCCGCCAGACGCGCGGCCTCGAGATCGACCTCCAGCGCATCCCGTTAGACGACGAGAAGACCTTCGCCGTGCTCGGCGAAGGCGAGACGACGGCCGTCTTCCAGCTCGAAGGTGCGGCCATGCGCCGCTACGTCCGCGAGCTGAAGCCGACCTCCGTCGGCGACCTGTCGGCGATGGTCGCCCTCTACCGCCCAGGGCCTATGGCCCACATCCCACGCTTCATCCGCGCTAAGCACGGCCTCGAGGCCATCGCTTACCCGCACGCGGCGCTGGAGTCGATCCTGCGCGACACCTACGGTGTCATCGTCTACCAGGAGCAGGTGCTCCAGATCGTGCAGGCCATCGCCGGATACTCGCTGGGCCAGGCCGACATCCTGCGCAAGGCGATGGGCAAGAAGATCAAAGAGGTCATGGCCAAGGAGCGCGATAAGTTCGTCGCCGGCGCGGCCACGCACCAAGGACTCAGCGCGGAGGAAGCGTCGCGCATCTTCGATATCATCGAGCCGTTCGCCGGCTACGCGTTCAACCGCGCGCACGCCTCGTGCTACGGCCTGCTTGCGTACCAGACGGCCTACCTCAAGGCCAACTACGCGGTCGAGTACATGACCGCCGTGCTCTCGACGGCGATGGGCAACAGCGACAAGGTCGCCGTGGCCATCGCTGAGTGCCGCCGACTGGGCATCCCCATCCTGCCGCCGCGCATGAACGCCGGCGACGTGGGCTTCACGATCGAGGCCACGCCGCAGGGCCAGGCCATTCGCTTCGGCCTGGCGGCGATCAAGAACGTCGGCGAGGGCGCCGTCGAGGCGCTCATCGCCGAGCGCCAGGACAATGGCCCCTACCAGTCGCTCGACGACTTCGCCCGGCGTGCCGACCTCCGCGCGCTCAACCGCCGCGTGCTGGAGAGCCTCGTCAAGGCCGGCGTGCTCGACGACTTCGGCAGCCGCGCGCAGCTCCTCCCCGCGCTCGACGCCATCGTCGGCGCGGCGCAGCAGGCTCAGCGCGCCGCCGAGGTCGGCCAGTCGAGCCTCTTCGACCTCCTACCGACGAGCGCCACGGTCACCAGCATTCCCCTGCCCGACCTGCCGGAAGTCGCGCCCAAGGAGCGCCTGGCCTGGGAGAAAGAGCTGCTCGGCGTCTACGTCTCGGAGCACCCCGTCCAGCGCTTCGCCCGCGCGCTCGACGAGGTGGCCACGGCCTACAGCGACCAGCTCGACGAGGAGATGGCCGGCCAGCGCGTCACCGTCGGCGGCATGCTGCTCAGCGTGCGCGAGCTGATGACGAAGAAGCGCGAGGCCATGGTTACAGCCCAGCTCGAGGACCCGCACGGCGTCATCGAGCTGGTGGCCTTCCCGCGCACCTACGAGCGCACGCGGGAGCTGTGGCAGGACGACGCGCTGGTCGTCGTCGACGGCAAGGTGGACACGCGGGGCGACCGCGTGCAGGTGATCTGCGAGGAGATCCGGCCCTTCGAGGGCGAGGAGTCCCCTGCGGACGCCGCCGCCGTGGCCGCGCCGGCCGCGGCGAACGGCCGCAACGGCCACGCCGCCGTGCGGGCGAACGGCGGTGGGAACGGCCCGGCGAGCAGCGCTGCGGCCAACGGCGCGCCGCAGAACGGCGGCGTGCCGCAAAGCGTTCAGCCCCCATCGTCGGTCGGGACGACGCCCGCGTCGCCCCGACCCGCAGCCGCCGGGCGCGCCAGGCGCCCGCACCACCCGCGGCGCGTGCGGCTGACGCTGCGGCGCAGCGCGGACGAGGCTGCCGACATCGAGCGCGTGCGGCAGCTCGCCGCGCTCCTGCACCGCCACCCGGGCGACGATCCGGTCGAGCTATGCCTGGCGCCGAACGGCAACGAGCTAGTCGAGCTGGAGCTGGACGTGCGTGTGCGCTACGGCCCGCAGCTCGAGCGCGAGCTGGCCACCCTGCTGGGCGCGGGCGCTGTGGAGACGGTGGCGGAGTAAGTTTGGGGCAATCCTACGAAGAGGAGAGCATTACTCACTCTGTCTAGGACACCCCTCGCCCGTCGAGCTTTAGCATGTTACGCGGGTTCACAGGAGAGCGCGGCTCAGGATCGGCCGTGACAGTAACGTCGAGTCGTGTCCGACTCAGCGAGACAGACTTGCGAAGGCTCGTCATCTTCTTTCCATCAGCGGTTGTGAGCGCGGCGGAGTAGAAATCCAGCTTGGGATCGGTCTCATCGTGCTGACCCCCTGGTGACGGGTCCGAAGCCACGTCGAGCAAACGTCTGTCGCCCCGATTCAGCTTCATGAGCTTACTGTCCGAACCTCGCCAGCGGAGGGGCCAGGGCACGCCGTCCGTAGTACCGTCTCTCTCTAATGTGGCTATCGCACCTACATTGCCCGCCCCACCGCGATTTTTCACGCGCAGCAAGGCATATGTGCCGTCACGGCAAGGGGTGATCACAAGATCTGGTCGGGCAGCGTCGAACTCGCGGACGCGCCGCTGCAGCTCGTCCCTGTCTCGTTCGAGCCGGACGTACATCACGTACGGCGCACGGAGCACGGCTAGAAATGCCGCAAGGGCCGCGATGAGCCACAAGAGTGGGGTCCAATCCGGCGCCCAAGCTACTGATAGAAGGGGCCCGCCAAGCGCGATCAATAGGACGACGGCGCTGACCCAGGCGTACCACTCGTGCACCGCCGTCTTGAACCACTGAGCGTAATAGTTCCAGGGCGACACGGTCGTTTCCCGTCTGACCTATGCTCAGTGCGCGCTGTTGCTGGGGCTTGAATGTTGAGGAGGCGACTCCGGGTCGCCGCCACCACCAGCCTCCCCGTTCTTCTCTTCGTCCTCGTCCCAGTCCTCGTCGGAGTCAGGATACTGCGGCGGCGACTCGCCCTGGCTGGCCACGACGCGCGGATAGGCGGCGCCGGGCTCGATGCTGTCGCTGGTGCGGACGAGCTTCACCCCGAAGTGCCACTCGTCGCCGTAGTCGAACAGGAACAGGAACTCCTTCTTCCCGGTGCTCCCAGGGAATGGCACGTCGCGGATGCGTACGCGGCGCGCGGCCCGCGGGCGCCCGCCGCCGAAGAGATCCTGCTTGCTAGAGAGGGCATATTCGGTCGTGCGGTCCCACGCCTTGCCGCTCAGGAAAAACGACCAGAGGTGTGGGTCCCAGAAGTCGAAGGCCAGCGGGATGGCGTCGCCTAGGTCGCCGAGCGTCTGGTTGGCAGCGATCTCGATCTCGCGCCAAATCGCGCGCGCGTCAGCCGGGGCGTAGCCCTCGGGGCGGATGCGCAC
>JACQUS010000502.1 GCA_016210125.1 Chloroflexota bacterium
AGCAGGGTGATCTTGGCGATGCCCTCGGCGTGATCGCCCATGCGCTCCAGGTCGACGATGATGTTGAGGATGGCCACGATGGCCCGAAGGTCGCTGGCCATTGGCTGCTGCGTGGCGATCGTCTGGATTGCCGCCTCCTCGATCTGGAAACGCTTCTGGTTGATGAGCAAGTCGTCGGCGATGAGCCGCCGTGCCTCCTCCGCGTCGAGGGTCTGCAACGTGCGCACGGCGCGATCGATCGCCTTCTCGACCATGCTGCCCAGCAAGAGCATCTCGTCCTGGAGCTCACGCAGCGCGCGCTCCAGGATGCCGCGAGTCGGCATGGCTCACCTCGCTCGCCTCTGCTGCCTACCGTAGCGGCTCGCCGGCCACCCGTCAACGCGCCGCCGTCTCTCGAAGGAGGCTCGCAGCGCTGACCCCAGCCGCTGCGCGGCGCGGGAGGGCACGCGGCGCACCGCCCTGGGCCGCATCAGCGCACCAGGGGTCGCCGGTCGCCCTCCCGCACGGCCGGCGCCGCTGCTAGCCGGTCCTCGCGCTCGCGGAGTCTCCGCACATACGCGCCGATCGCGGCGAGGAGGACGACGTACGTCCCGGCTGAGGCCACCACGGCCAGCGGCGCGCCGAGGCGATCGATCAGCGCGCCCATCAGCAGCATGCCGACCGGCCACATGCCGATGGCGCAGATCAGCAGGCCCATGAGTCGCCCGCGCAGCGCCGGATCGACGCGCAGGAGAATGACCGGCGCCTGGAGGCTGGCGTACAGCCCCTGGCCGAAGCCGAAGGCGAGCAGGCAGAGTAGGGCGATGCCGTAGCTGGACGTCAGTGCGAACGGTATGAGCGACGCGCCCATCGCCAGCGCGCCGGTCAAGAACGCCAGCTCCGGTCGCCAGCGCTGCGCCGTGGTCGCCAGGCCCGTGGCACTGACCAGCGCGCCCACGCCCACCGCCGAGCCAAGTGTCCCGTAGCGCACCGGGTCGAGCTGGAGCACGTCGCGGGCAAAGACCGGCAGGAACTGCAGGAATGGCAGCGGCAGCAGGTTCGAGAGGAAGGTCGCGATGAGCATGGCGTAGAT
Organism: Chloroflexota bacterium; assembly: GCA_016210125.1. GTDB lineage: Bacteria > Chloroflexota > UBA6077 > FW602-bin22 > JACQUS01 > JACQUS01. Next base: position 1,073 of record JACQUS010000502.1, read on the forward strand.
CATCGGCTGGCGCAGCGCGTAGTGCACACCCTCTCCGAGGTCCCGCGCGGCGCGGTGCAGCGTCGCGCGACCGTGCGGCGGCACCGGACGCAGGCCGATCGCCGCCAGTCCGGCCGCGGTGTACGCGACTGCCAGCACGACGTAGCATCCGCTGGCTCCGAGCAGCGCGAGCAGCGTCCCGCCCAGCAGCGGCCCAAAGACACGACTGGCCATGGTGCTCACCGAGTCCAGCGCCGCGGCGTTGACCACCTCCTCCCGCGGCACGGTGTCGATGATGAGCACACGCCGGCACGGCCAGTCGATCGCGGCGATGAGGCCGAGCACGATGCTGGTGGCGATGAGGTGCTCGTACGTCAGCGCGCCGGCGAGCAGCAGCGCGGCGATGGCCAGCGAGACGACGCCGGCGGCGAGCTGCGTGGCGATGACGAGCTGCCGGCGGTCGAAGAGATCGCCAAGCAGCCCGCCGAACGGGCCGATGGGCAGCAGCGGAATGTTGCGCCAGAAGCCGATCACGGCGAGCTGCCAGGGTGAGCCGGTCAGGCCGAGCACCATCCAGGTCAGTACGATCAGCTCGAACCAGCGCGCGAAGTTCGCCAGGCTGTTGGCGAGCCAGAGAAAGCGGAACTCGGGCCGTCGCGCCGCGGCCAGCGACTGTCGTAGCAGCGGTGAATGCAGCACGAGCGCGCCTCGCGTCGCGGGAGCAGCCGTGGGCATCATAGGCGATGCGGCTGGGCCGCCGCAAACGAGCGCCGATCGTCCGCTTGTCGCGCGCTGGCCCTAACCGCTAGAATCTGACCGCTAGCATCCGGCAGCCCCGATGGGCGACGAGGTGGTCGCGCGAGCCCGCCGCGGCCACGCCAGGACGCCGGCGCACGGGAGGGCACCGTGGTCGTCGAACAGCCGCGCCTCGGCCCGCTGATGCTGCCGGAGGGGCTGGCCGCCGAGCGGGCGCGCGAGCTGCTCTACCACCTGGTGCTCACGCGGGCCCTCGACGAGCGGATGTGGCAGCTCAACCGCCAGGGCAAAGCGTCCTTCATCCTCACCGGCCGCGGGCACGAGGCGACGCAGATCGGCAGCGCGGCAGTCGTGCGGCCCGGCGTGGACTGGGTGTACACCTACTACCGCAGCCTCGCCGTCGGCGTCACGCTCGGCGTCTCGGCGCGTGACATCATGCTGAGCGTCCTGGCCCGCCGCGACGACCCCTTCGCCGGCGGCCGGCAGCTCCCGCTGCACTTCTCCGTCCCAGCCCTGCGCCTCGTCAGCCGGTCGAGCGTCGTGGCCACGCAGATTCCCCACGCCGCCGGCACGGCGCTGGCCAGCCGACTGCGCGGTGAGGACGCCGTGACGATCTGCTACTTTGGCGAGGGCGCGACCAGCGAGGGCGATTTCCACGAGGGTCTGAACTTCGCCGGCGTTCACCGCCTGCCGGTGGTCTTCGTCTGCGAGAACAACCGCTACGCCATCTCCGTGCCGCAGCACCGGCAGATGGCCGTCGACGACGTGGCGGACCGCGCCGCCGGCTATGGCATGCCGGGCGTCGTGGTCGACGGGCAGGACCTGTTCGCCGTCTTCGCCGCCACGCGCCAGGCCTTCGAGCGCGCCCGGCGCGGCGAGGGGCCCACGCTCCTCGAGGCCAAGACCTACCGCATCGTGCCGCACTCCTCGGACGACGACGACCGCACCTACCGCAGCCGCGAGGAGGTCGCCGCCTGGAGCGCCCGCGACCCGCTGGTGCTCTACCAGCGGACGCTGGAAGATCTGGGGCTAGTGACGCCGGCTGACCTGGCGGCCTGGCGCGAGCAGGCCCAGGCCGATGTCGACGATGCGACGGCGTTCGCCGAGGCCGCGCCGCCACCCGACCCGCGGGATGCCCTGCGCCACATCTTCGCCAGTGAGTGATAGCATGCAGCCGATCGACATCCACGCTCACTTTCTGCCGGCAGACTACCGCGAGCTGGTGGCTGGCGCTGCGCCCGCCCTGGCGCCCGAGCTGCGCGCGGACGGGTACCTCTATGCCGGCGGGCAGCGCTGGACACGCATCCCGCCGGCGATGCACGACCTGCCGGGGCGTCTGGCGCGCATGGACACCGCCGGCCTGGCCCGCCAGATTCTCTCCGCCCCGCCAGCGCTCTTCTTCTACTGGGCCGACGGGCCGGGCGGCGCGGCCGTCTCGCGCCGGCTCAACGAGGCGCTCGCCGCGGCGGTCGCGAGCGCGCCCGGCCGCTTACTGGCCTTCGCCAACGTGCCCTTGCAGGA
>JACQUS010000496.1 GCA_016210125.1 Chloroflexota bacterium
GCATGATCTCCTGGGAGGGATGGGGCCGGGCGCCCGGCCTCAGGCACGGCCATCCTCGTGCTCCAGCAGCAGATTCCCGTAGCCGTCCACGCGCGCGGCCCAGCCGGGCGGCACGGCGGTCGTCGCGTCCTCCTGGACGACGACGGCCGGCCCGCCGAAGGCCTGTCCCGGCGCGAGGCGTGCCCGTGCGTAGAGCGAAGCCGGCCGCGCGGCGCCGTCGAAGACGACTGGCCGGTCGCCCAGCCACGCCGCGCTAGCGTCAGGCGGGCCTAGTGGCTCGGCCGTCAGCGGCGGCGGGTCGACCAGGCCGACCATTTTCAGCCGCAGGTTGACCAGTTCGACCGGCCAGTCGGGGTGCTGGTGGCCGAAGCGCCGCTCGTGCAGCGCGTGGAACGCCGCCAGGAAGTCGCCGCGCAGCGGCACGCGCAGCTCGAACGACTGGCCGACGTAGCGCAGATCGCCCCAGCGCTCGGCGCGGATGAGCGCGGCCGCGAAGCCCTCGGCGCGCATCTCGGCCCAGCCGCGCGCCTCCAGCGGGGCGTAGAGCGCGTCGATGCGCGCCGGCGTCGCCTCGACGGCTGGCAGCATGGCCGTCTGGCTGTAGTCCTTGACCACGTCAGCCACGAGCAGGCCCAGCGCCGAGAGCACGCCCGGGTAGCGCGGGACGAGCACGCGGCGGATGCCCAGCGCCGCGGCCAGGTCGGCGGCGTGCAGCGGCCCGGCCCCGCCGAAGGCCACCAGGGTGAAGTCGCGTGGGTCGTGGCCGCGCTGCACCGAGATGACGCGGATGGCGGCGTCCATATTCGAGTTGGCGACGCGCACGATGCCGTCGGCGGCCTCGGCCGGCGCGTCGCCGATCTGCGCGGCCAGCGCGCCGACGGCGGCCTCGGCGGCGGCAACGTCGAGGCGCATCCGCCCGCCGTGAAAGTGGTCGGCCGGCAGTCGACCCAGGACGACGTGGGCGTCGGTGACCGTCAGCAGGCGCGCGCGGCCGTAGCAGGCCGGCCCGGGGTCGGCCCCGGCGCTCTCCGGGCCGACGATCAGGGCCCCGCCGGCGTCGAGCCGCGCCAGCGAGCCGCCCCCGGCGCCGACGGTGTGGATGTCGATGATGGGCACGCGGATAGGCACGCCGGCGATCTGCCCCTCGCTGGTCTCCTGAATCTCGCCGGGGCAGAGGGCCACGTCGGTCGAGGTGCCACCCATGTCGAAAGTGATGCACTGCGGGAAGCCGGCCGTTCGCGCCAGCCAGAACGCGCCGACGACGCCGGCCGCCGGGCCGCTCAGCACCGTGCGCACCGGCTCGGCGGCGGCGACGCGCGCCGAGATGCTCCCGCCGCTCGACTGCATGATGCGCAGGGGGCCCACGTGCCGGCCCAGGCCTTCAACGTAGCGCGCGATGAGGGGCGTCACGTAGGCGTTGACGGCGACCGTGCTGGCGCGCTCGTACTCGCGGTACTCGGGCAGGACGACGTGCGAGAGCGTGACCGGCACGCCCAGCGCGGCCAGGGCGGCGCCGATGCGCTGCTCATGCGTCGGGTTGGCGAAAGAGAAGAGCAGCGAGACAGCCACCGCTTCAACGTTGGCCGCGCGCACCTGCTCGACCAGCGCCGCCAGCGCCTCGTCGCCCAGCGGCGTAAGCACCTGCCCCCGGTGATCCACGCGCTCGTCGACGGCGAAGGTGCGCTCCGGCGGGACTAGCGGCGGCGGCTTCTCGCCGGCCAGATCGAACAGGCGCGGCCGGTTCTGCCGGCCGATGAGCAGCACGTCAGCGAAGCCGCGGGTCGTGACCAGCGCCGCGCGCGCGCCGCGGCGCTCCAGCAGCGCGTTGGTGGCAACGGTTGAGCCGTGGACCACCGGCACGCTGGCGTCCAGAGCTAGGTCGGCCATGCCTCGCCGCACGCCGCCGACGCGGTCGGCCGAGGTGAGTACCTTGTGGATGCGCAGCGCGCCGTCGGCCAGCAGGACGAAGTCGGTGAACGTGCCGCCGATGTCGATGCCCAGCCGCATAGCATGTCACCCGATGAGCTCGAGGAGTCCATCGACGAGCTCTCGCAAGCCGTCCTCGTCGATCCGGCCGAGACGATCAGTCAGACGCTCGGTGGAGAGCGTGCGGATCTGTGAGCATTTGACCCACGACTCTCTCGGGAGCACACCGGCCGGAATCTTCCACGTCAGAGGGTAGCCTGTGCGCTGTGGCTGGCTGGTGACGGCCAGGGCCATGACCGTGCCCGAGCGCTCATTGAACACATCGTGGCTCAGGACGAGCACCGGCCGCATGCCGCCCTGCTCACGGCCGCGCACGGGGCTGAGGTCTGCCCAGTAGATGTCACCCCTCAGTACTCGGGCCACGCGACATCCGCCGCCAGCGTTTCCTCGGCCAGCGCACGCTCCTCCTGACGATCCAGCTTCGCCAGCTCGCCCAGGAGTCGACGGCCCCTGGTGCGCTGCTGCCGGAACGATAGAAGGGCTTCCTGAAGTGCCTTGCTACGGTTCGGGAACTCGCCGGATGCGACCCAGCGGTCCACCTCACGAAGCAAGCGCTCGTCGATGGTGATGGCTACCTTCGCCGTTGGCACGCGCGCCCAACCCCTGGTGGTATGATACTATATCCTACCACACGCGCTGTGCGGCCGAGGAGGAGACGATGCGCGCCGAGGTCGAGCGCGTGATCGCCATGCTGAAGGAGCGCCCGCAGGAGGTCGTCGCCACGTCCGACGCCGGGCGTATCGTAGTCATGAGCTCGCTGACGTTCATCGACTGGCGCAACACCAGCGGCGACGTCATCGTCGGCGCGTCCTACTGCGGCGCCGGCGCCCTCGGCCGCGTCATCGCCATCAACGCCCGCGGCCTCCTGGCCTCCGAGGCCGGCGTCGGCAAGGACCGCGCCGGCATCTCCGGCCTGCCGCTCCTCGACCAGCAGGGCATCCCTGGGGCCGCCGCGGCGACGATGTCGGCGCGTCTGGGCGACGGCCGCAGCCTCTACGAGGACGGCCTCGTCGCCCACGCGAACGAGCGTGCGGCCGCGCTCGGCATCGTGCCGGACATGCCCGTGCGCGAGGCGGCACGGCGCATGCTTGCCCACCGGAGCGAGGTGCCGGCCGGCGCTCCGGCGTCGCCGGAGGTGCTCTACGCCGGCCAGACGGGCCGCGTCGTGTCCGTCTCCAGCTTGGCCGGCGCGGCCGGCGACGCCTTGCGCGCGGACGTCGTCTGCGTCGGCTCGCACGCCGGGCTCACCGGCGCGGGCTACGCCTTGGCGCTCCGCCCGCGCGGCGTCATCGCCAACGACGGCGGCTTCGCCAAGGACGACTCGGGCATCTCCGCGCTGCCGCTCTTCGACGCGCTGGGCGTGCCGGCCGCGGCGGTGGGCACCGTGAGCGCACGGCTGGGCGACGCGCGGAGCACCTACGAGGATGGGGTCGTCTCGGCGGCCAACGCCACGGCCCGCGCCCTGGGTATCGCTGTCGGCATGGCGGCCCGCGAGGCGGCGCGGCGCATGCTTGGGGAGTAGGCTGCGAGCGCGGGCGACCCGCCCGCCCCACCGCTGTGCGCGCAAGATGCTCGCGCTCCCAGGGTGATGGGGCGCGCAAGAGCCTGTATCTGCGACGAGCTGGTGTAAGCGATGACCTGGTGGCGCGGCTCGCTCCCGCCGAGGGGCCAGCTTCTGTACGCCTCGGGCGCCTTCGGCTTCAACGTCTTCCACCAGACGGTGACGTTGTGGCTCGTGTTCTTCTACGCTCCGCCCCCGGACGCCGGCCGCGCGACGCTGGTGCCGCTGGCCGTCCTCGGCGTGCTGCTCGGCCTCGGCCGCATCATCGAGGCGTTCGACGATCCGGCCATCGGCCACTGGAGCGATGTCACGCGGTCGCGCTGGGGGCGGCGGCTGCCGTTCATCGTCGGCGGCACGCCATTCCTCTTCCTGGCATTCGTGCTGCTCTGGCTGCCCCCCGTGGCAACTATGCCGTGGGCGGCGGTGTACGCCTTCGTCGTCGTCCAGGTCTACTACCTCTGCGCCACGATCGTGCACCAGCCCTACGAGGCGGTGCTGGCGGAGATCGCCCGCGCCCCGGCCGAGCGCGTGCGCGTCTCGTCGTGGAAGGTGACCTTCGGGGTGGCCGGCGCCGGCATCGGCCTGGTGGGCAGCGGGCTGCTCATCGAGGCCCTCGGCTTCGCCGGAATGGCGGTCGTGCTTGGCCTCGTGGCCACTGCCGCCGTGCTGGCCGGCGCGCTGGGCATCCGGCGCTTGCCCGCGGCGCCGCCGCACGAGCGGCCGCTAGCCCTGCGGGACGGCCTGCGGCTCACGGCCACCAACGGCCAGTTCCTGATCTACACGTGCAGCGAGGTGCTCTTCTACCTGGGGCTCAATATGCTGACGCAGCTCATGCCCTACTTCGTCACGGTGATCCTCGGCCAGCCGGCGGCACTGGTGTCGCTGTTCACCGGGGCCTTCGCGCTCGCCGCTTTGGCGAGCCTGCCGCTCGTCGGCTGGCTCGCGGCGCGGCGGACGAAGGCGTTCACGTATCGCCTCGCCATGGCCCTCGTCGCTATCCTGCTGCCCGGCCTGTTCTTCGTCGGCACGCTGCCGGGGATCGATCCGACGCTCCAGGGCCTGGCGTACATCGCCCTGCTTGGCGTGCCCATGTCGGCGCTTTTCGTGCTGCCCAATCCCATCATCGCCGACATCATCGACGACGACGAGCTGCGCACGGGCCTGCGGCGCGAGGGCGTGTACTACGCGGTCGAGGAGACCGTCACCAAGCTCGGCTTCGCGCTGGCGACGGCCCTCTTCGCGCTCGTCCTTGGCACCTTCGGTTTCTCGTCCGAGCAGCCCCTGGGCATCCGGCTGATCGGCCCCGTCGCCGGGCTCTGCGTGCTGGCCGGCCTGATTATCTTCGTGCGCGGCTACCGGCTGCCGGACCAGATCCCTCTGCCAGTGCGTGAGGCGCAAGCCTGAAGGACATGCCGCGCGGGGCCTTCGCCCGCGGCCTGTGCCTTGTAGCAGCCGGCGTGTTGCTGCCGGCCACTCCGTCGTGCAGACATGCGCATCCGTTGGCGCGCCCCGGCTGTGGGAGGGCCGGGTGCACGCGGCACCGCCTTGGCGTCGCACGACTGCTACTGCTTCCGGTCTACCGCCGGCGCATTCGCTGATCTACTCGGCGCTTCGAGCGGTCGGCCGGTGCTGTGCCGCGGATCGTACGGCGCCACGGAGGGCGCCAGCAGCGCCACGGCGACGAGCACGCTCAGGAGGCCGGCCGACAGGCGCATCGTCAGCCTGGGCGCTCAATCCAGGCTGCTTGCGGCACGAGCAGCCGATACGCCAGCTCCATCAGCCCGGCGACGAGCAAGACCCATAGGCCACCCAGCAGAAAAACGGTCTGCATCACCGCGTAGTCGCGAGCGGCGACGGCCTCGACCGCCAGCAGTCCAAGCCCCGGCACGGAGAAGACGCGCTCGACGACGATCGCTCCGCCGAAGACGTGGCCCAGGCGGAGTCCCAGGAGCGTCGCGAGCGTCGGCAGCGCGTTCGGCAAGGCGTGCCGCCAGATGACCTGCCCTTCGGGCAGGCCCTTGGCGCGCGCGGCGGCCAGATACGGCGCTCGGCGCAGCTCACCCATCACCCCCCGACTGAGGAGCGCGAACGCCGCGGCCTGCACCACCACCAGCGTCGCGCCGGGCAGGGCGAGGTGCCATACGGTGTCGAGGACCGAGCCGGGCAGGCTGGGCGGCGCGACCGGCGAGCGCCCGCCGTGCAGCGGAAACCAGCCCAGCCCAGCGCCGAAGACGAGCAGCAAGGCCATGGCGACCAGGAAGCTGGGCAAGGCGACCAGGCCCGCCGCTACAGCGCCGACGAGCAGGTCAAGCCGCCTGGGCCCCAGGCTGCCAGCGTGCCGCCGAGCATGCCGAGCATGGCGGCGATGGCCAGCATGGCGACGGCCAAGGCGACGATCCAGCGCACGTGGCGCGCATCCCGCAACGCGCTGGCCCAGGGCCACAGCCGGCGCTTACAACGTCTGGCTCGCCAGGCCCAGGTGCAGCAGCGTGTAGTGCCTCAGGCTGCTGAGCTGGCGCTGCGTCAGGACCTCGCAGGCCCAGCCCCAGTGGATCGACACCCAGGCCCCAGGCGCCGCGTCGCCAAGGAGGGTGCGGCCCCAGGCGGCCGTCAGGATGTGCTCGACCTGTGGCGGTCCCAGGTCCAGCTTGCCGCACCGCAGCACCAGGGGCTGCCGCTCCACGAGCAACTCGCC
>JACQUS010000497.1 GCA_016210125.1 Chloroflexota bacterium
CGCGGCGCGATGCCGTAGCCCGCCAGCTCGGCGCTCTGGCCATCGCCGATGGCGACCACCACACTGGTAAGTCGCGCGAGCGCACGCTCGGCGGCGATGACGGCGCGCGTTCTCCAGCGGCCGAAGTAGCCGTGGAAGACGTGCCCGTGGTAGGTGTGCACGACGAGCGGGACGCCCGCCAGCCACGCCGCCAGGCGACCCACGGCCCCAGCCTTGGCCATGTGCGTATGGACGACGTGCGGCCGCCAGGCGCGCATCAGGCGGTAGAGCTGCGCCAGCGCGACCAGGTCGGCCCCCGGCTTCGGCTCGCGCCCCAGCGCGGGCAGGGGCTCGACACGCACGGCCTTGGCCGCCGCCAGGTGACGCATGTCGCCCTCGGCCCGCCCGACGGTCCCGGCGACCAGGCGCGAGTGGTAGCGTCGCGGATCGAGCAGGTGTGTCAAGAGGATCGTGTGGATCGCCGGCCCACCGACGTTCAGGCGCGTGACCACACGCAGGACGCGAATGCGCCCGCTCACGGCTGTCCGCGGTCCCCCTGACGATCTTCGCCATAGAGCCGAAAGCCCTCGACCACGAAGTCTTGGTCGAAGGCCAGCGCCGTTGCCACGCCGTAGCGCCGCATGGCCGCGAAGCTCACCTGGTCGACGAAGCTCACCCGCCGCGCCGCCGAGGCAGCGAGGCGACGCAGGGCCTCCGCGTGAAGCTCGCGGTCCACCCACGCGACCTCGAAGGCGTCCGTGCCCTCGGCGGCAGTGAGGGCGGCCGCGACGCCAAGGCGTCGCTGGAGGAGAGAAATCGCCTCGACCAGGACGTAGCTGTGGGTGAGCAGGCGCTCTCCACTATCGAGCAGCGAGCGGAACCGTTCGGTCGCCAGCGCGTGCCGCAGGTCCAGACGGTTGGCCAGCGCGTAGATCGCGGAAGTATCGACAAAGATCACAGGCCGAGTTCTTCGGCCCAGATGCGCTCAAGGGCCTCGTCGTGGCGCTCGGAGACCGGAGCGAGGTCGCTATCGTCCGACGCGCCCATGCCGATCCATGGAAAGTCGGCCAGGGTGAGCCGCCGTGTCGGCTGTTGCAGGCCGAGCGCCTCGGCCAGGATGTCGCGAGCTACCGCCGACATCGAGCGCCCCTGCTCGAAGGCGCGGCGACGCAGGCGCTCGTAGGTCGGCTCGTCGAGCTGGATCTGCGTTCGCTTCACAATGGGTCCTCAGCGTTCCTTCTTGCGACAGCATACCAGCATAACGCCATGCTGTCGATGATCTGGCGACTGCGCCGCGCGCTGATAGCCGGTGCGTTCTCCGCTTGGTGGTATGCGCCCTTCGGCAGCTCTCGCCTGGACTACCGAACCCGCTCTCTATACCACGCCACGGTGCGCCGCAAACCCTCCTCGAAGTCGACCTGCGGCTGGTAGCCAAGCAGCGCGGCCGCGGCGCTCGTATCGGCTAGTGAGTGGCGCACGTCGCCGGGCCGCGGCGGCGCGTGCCGTGGGGCGATGCTCGTCCCGAGCAGGCGATTGAGCGCCGCGACGAGGTCGAGCAGGGTGTAGCGCCGGCCGGTGGCGATGTTGACCGCCTGCCCGGCTAGCCCGTCGGCCTCGGCCGCAAGGAGATTGGCGTGCACGGCATTGGCCACGTAGCTGAAGTCCCGCGACTGCAACCCGTCACCGTAGATCGTCGGCCGCTCGCCGCGGAGCATCGCCGTCACGAAGCGCGGGATGACCGCGGCGTACTGCGAGGTCGGGTCCTGCGCCGGGCCGAAGACGTTGAAGTACCGCAGCGAGACCGTGGCCACGCCGAAGAGGCGGGCGAACACCGTGCAGTAGTGCTCGCCGGCGAGCTTCGAGACGGCATAGGGCGAGAGCGGCTGCGGAGGCATCGTCTCGACCTTCGGCAGCGTCGGCGTGTCGCCGTAGACCGACGATGACGAGGCGTAGACCACGCGCGGCGCGCCGGCCTCGCGCGCTGCGAGGAGGAGCCGCAGCGTCCCGGTGGCGTTGGCCATGTGGTTGGAGAACGGGTCCTCGACTGAGCGCTGGACCGACGGCAGGGCCGCCTGGTGAAAGATCAGATCGACGCCGCGCACGGCATCGGCCAGGGCGCGCTCGTCGAGCAGACTCGCCTGCACGAGCTCGATGCGTCCCGCAAACGGCGCCAGGCGCGCGGCCTGGCCGGTCGAGAGATCGTCGAGCACGCGGACGCGCTGCCCGCGCTCGAGGAGCGCCGCCACGAGATGCGAGCCGATGAAGCCTGCGCCGCCAGTCACGAGATAAAGAGCCACCTATCGTCTCCCCTAGCCGTCAAAAGCGTGATACCGATCGCTTGACCTGCGACGGTCTTGGCCCCGCCCCGAGATATTCGGCAGGGGGCACGCCGGCGGCCGCCGCCGCGCCCCCTGCGCCCTCCCGCAGCCCCACCGGAGCAGCCGCCCTTCAATACCCGCTCGTGTCTCGCATGGAGGTCGCCGAGCACCGATAGACTGACGCCGACAGGGCAACGGGTATATGGGTAAAGCGACGCGAGCGGCTCACCACCAGCGCTGGCGCCAAGCCTACCACGGCGCGCCGGCAGGCCGCACGCCGGGCGCTACGGGCGCCGGGAGCTGCGTCTCGTCGAGCCAGGCTTGGAACATCAGCACGTCCCAGAGGTGGTACTGCCAGTTGCGCGTGCCGCCCAGGTGCTCCGCCCAGCACGAGCGAATCGGCTGCGGGTCGAAGAAGCCCTCGTCGCGCAGGCGGCGCTCGGCCAGCAATGCCTCGGCCCAGGCGCGCAGCGGCCCGCGCAGCCAGGCGCCGACGGGCACGCCGAAGCCCATTTTGGGCCGCTCGATGAGCGCGCGCGGCACGTAGCGGTAGAGCACCTGGCGCAGCAGCCACTTGCCCTGGCCGTCGCGCAGCTTGAGCGCCAGAGGCAGCCGCCACGCCAGCTCGACCACCCGATGGTCGAGCAGCGGGACACGCGCCTCGAGACCGACGCCCATGCTGACGCGGTCGACCTTGGCCAGAATGTCGTCTGGCAGGTACATGGCCATGTCGAAGTACATCATCCGCTGGGTGAAGTCGGGCAGGGCGGCCCAGCGGCGCGTGTCGCTCAGGACGGTCGGCAGTGTGGCGGCTCCGGGAACCACGCGCTCGGGCGCGCTCCAGTGGGCCATCAGTCGCTCGTAGAGTGCCTCCGGCCTGGCGACTGCCAAGACCTCCGCCAGCCGGTGCAGCTTGTGCCCGGGCTCGCGCCCGCGGACCTCGCGCGGCAGGAGCGGCCCCAGCCGGCCGAGCAGCGCGTCCCACGCGTCGGCCGGCAGAGCCGTGAGCGCGGCGGCAGCGGCCGTGCGCAGCGGCACGGGCAGCCAGCCAATGCGCTGCCAGATGCGCCGGCCCCAGACGTAGCGCGGATAGCCCAGAAACAGCTCGTCGCCGCCGTCGCCGGAAAGGCTGACGGTGACGTGGCGCCGCGCCAGCTCGGACACCAGGAAGGTCGGGATCTGCGACGAGTCGGCGAAGGGCTCGTCGTAGAGCCGCGGTAGGCGCGGAATGACGGCCATGGCCTCGGCAGGCGTGATGTAGAGCTCGGTGTGGTCGGTGCCGAGGTGGCGGGCGACGGCCTTCGCGTGCTCGGCCTCGTTGTAGCCGGCTTCGAGGAAGCCGATGGAGAACGTGCGGACCGGCCGCTCGCTCTGCGCCTGCATAAGCGCGACGACGGTCGAGGAGTCGATGCCGCCGGATAGGAACGCGCCGAGCGGCACGTCAGCTACCATGCGCAGCTTGACCGCGTCGCGCAGCAGCGCGTCGAGGTAGGCGGCGGCCTCGACCGACGAGCCGCGCCAGGGGTCGGCAACGCCACGCTCGGCCGCCTCGCGGACCGACCAGTAGGCGTGGGGCGTGGGGCGCGCCGATCCGTTGGCCGCGCGCAGCGCCAGCAGCGTGCCCGGCGGCAGCTTGGCGGCACCGCGGTAGATCGCGTAGGGCGCCGGGATGTAGTTGTAGGTCAGGTAGAGCGCCAGCGCGTCGCGGCTCACGTCGGCGCGGAACGCCGGATGCGCGCGCAAGGCCTTGAGCTCTGAGCCGAAGAGGAAGACCTGGCCCATCCAGCCGTAGTACAGCGGCTTTTCGCCGAGCCGGTCGCGCGCCAGGTACAGCGTGCGCTCGACGCGGTCCCACAGCACGAAGGCGAACATGCCGTTGAAGCGCTGGAGCGCGGCGAAGACGCCCCACTGGGCGACGGCGGCCAGCAGAACCTCGGTATCCGAGTGCCCGCGGAACGTGCAGCCCAGTCGCGCCAGCTCCGCACGAAGCGCCTGGAAGTTGTAGATCTCTCCGTTGTACACGACGGCGTAGCGTCCGGAGGCCGAGAGCATCGGCTGGTGGCCCTCCGGCGAGAGGTCGATGATGGCCAGGCGGCGATGGCCCAGGGCGACGCCGGCCGCGGCGTCGATCCAGACACCGCGGTCGTCCGGCCCGCGATGCGCCAGCGTCTCGGCCATGGCCTCGGCGGTGGCCTGGAGCACCGGCGCGCCGGTGGCCCGGGCCAGGTCGACGAAGCCGGCGATGCCGCACATTCAGTCACTGCCCTCGCGCAGCAGCTCTGGTTGGGCGGGACTGGTGTGCCGGCCGCCGGCGCGGGTGTCCCGCGTCGGCCGCCGCGCCGCCAGCCAGGTGGCCAGCCCGCCGGCCAGCCCCAGGGCCACGAGCGTCATGAGGTAGGCGTAGCGCAGCCGGTGGAGGGCGCCGACGTTCGGCGCCACGAGGACGTGGAAGACCAGCAGCATGCCGCAGAAGGCGATGCCGAGCCAGAGGTCGAGGCGGCGGCGCCAACGCCAGAGGGCCAGCGGCAGCCCGGCCAAGGCGATATAGACGATGAGCATCTCCACGGCGGTGACGCGGCGGAGGGCTGTGGTCGTCGGCGTGCGGCCCGCCTCCAGCCACTGCGCCGGGAACGGCGCTAGCAGACCGATCTGGACGGCGCGGGGCAGGTAGACGACGAGGTCCCCGGCGCTCGCCCAGCGGACCTCCGGGTCCACTAGCGTCCGCGCGTCGGGATAGAGGACGTACCAGGCCCAGCGCGCGGCGGTCACGCCACAGAGGCGCTGGTCCACACCCGCGGGCAGCCACCACGAGCGCTGCCACACCACCTCGACGACCTGCCCGGCCTCGGTGGTCACCGCGCAGCGCAGCGTGCCGGCCAGACCCGCAGCCCTCGCGCCAGCGCCGGAAGGCTCCGGCGGCAAGCTCGACGCGCTCCCGGCCCGCGTGGCGGGCTCAGCGGTGGAAGAGGAGCCGACCGGCGGCGATGACTCGGTGGCAGCTAGCGGCTCGCCCGGCGGCATGCCCGGCAGCGCCAGGGCCACGACCACGCCCCAGGCGACGACGGCCACCGCCGCTGCCCGGAGCCAGCCGCCGGCCCGCCGTGCGCGCAGCAGCGCGGCGACGCTCACCGCGGCGGCTGCGGCGAAGCCCAGCAGGTGTAGGACCGACGCCAGGTACGGGCGCACCAGCCAGACGAGCGCCGTGCCCAGCCCGATGAGCAGGGCCGCGGCCACGAGTGGCCTCCACGGCCGCCGCGGGCCGAGCGGCTGCGCGAGCAGCAGCCAGCCGTGCAGCGCAAGCAGGACGCCGGCGATGCTGAAGCCATCTTTGTGGATCTGCGCATACCATGTGAGCGCCGAGGGGAGCACGAGAAACGGCAGGGCCGCGGCGGCGGCGACGCGCCAGTCGGCCACGAAGCCGAGCACGATGCGCAGGAGGACGAGCGCCGCGGTGGCGTGCAGAGCGGCGTTGAGCGGAACGAGCGCCCACGGCTGCGGCACGGTCAGGGCGTAGATGGCCGCGGCGATGCCGACCGGTGCCTGGCCGGCCGGCCGGAGCTCCCACACGGCCCAGCCCTCGGCGCGGATGCGCCCGGCCAGCTCGGCCGCCATGCGATGGAAGGTCAGCCAGTCCCCCTCCACGAGCAGGCCGTCGCCGGCGTGCCACGTGGGGAAGACGCGCGGCAGGAGGACGAGCTGCACCGCCAGCGCGGCCAGCGCCGCGTAGGCAAAAAATGCGCCCCACAGGCGCCACCATGGCACCGCCGGCTGGCCGCTGCCCTCGGACCGTGCCATCGCCCTGGTCACCTCTCCATCGGCTATTATGCCATCCCTTGAGAACGGCCCCCGCGCGCGGCAGGGGGAGTTCATCACGGCGCAATCACCAGCACTGCTCACGCGACGGCCCCCGCGCGCGGCAGGGGGAGTTGCCCATGTCGCTGCGCGGTGCCAGCGATGAATGAAAAGCGGCTGCGCCGCAGGGGGAGGGACCTCACCCCGGGCCCCCTCTCCGACTCGGAGAGGGGGAGCAGAGCGGGCGGGGAGTCCAGAGGGGGCGAAGCCCGGCACGCTGGCGTGCGCTGAACATTTGCGAGGCGCTGGAGCAGAGCGGGCGGGGAGTCCAGAGGTCGCCTCAGGCGACCTCTGGGAACCCTTTCCGTGGTGGGGTGGGGCACGCACCCGCAAGGCCATTTTCACAGGAGTGAGGATGCATCACTCATCGTTGAGCGTGGGGTCAGCTCGCGATACAGGCGCTCGTACTGCGCGACGACGGCCGGCAGGCTGAAGCGCTCGGCGACGCGCCGCCGTGCTGCCTGCCCGAGGCAGCGCCGGCCGGCCGGGCCGAGCGCCAGCAGCGCGCGCCAGCCGGCAGCAAGCGCCGGCCGATCGCGCGGCGGGACGACGACACCGGTCCGGCCGACGATGGCCGCCGAGTCGCCGACCGCGGTGACGACGCAGGGCACGCCGCAGGCCATGGCCTCGCCGACGGCGTTGGGGAAACCCTCGCCGATCGAGGACGACGTGGCGATGTCCAGCGCCGCGGTGAGGCGCGGCACGTCGTCCCGCCGGCCGAGGAGATGGCAGTGCTCGCGCAGCCCAGCGGCAGCGATCCAGCCGGCCAGCGCCTCATTCTGCAAGGTCACGCCGTCGCCGCAGAGCGCAAAGTGCACGTCCGGCTCCTGCCGGCGCAGGAGCGCGGCGGCCTGCACGAACGTACGGTGGTCCTTCTGCGCATCGAAACGCGCTACTAGGCCGATGAGCGGCGCGTCGTCGAGCAGGCCAAGCTCGCAGCGCACGGCTGCTCGCGCCATAGGGTCCGGCTTGAAAACCGCCAGGTCGAAGCCATTGGGGATGATGCGCATCTTCGTCGCGTCGTAGCCGAGCGTGACGTGCGCCTGCCGCGCAGCCTGTGAGCCGCAGACGACGCGCGCTGGCAGCCAGCGCGAGAGCCGCGCGCACAGGCGTACGACCAGGAGCGTGCGGCGCCGGTTCACGCTGGGCGAGAGGTTGCTCTGGCGCACGTTCCACACGACCGGCATGCTACCTGCGAGCTTCGCCGCGAGGCCGCCGAGCAGGTCCGCGTGGTACATCCAGGTCTGGACGACATCCGGCGGCTCGCGCCGGAGGGAGCGCACCAGCCGCGCCAGAGGCAGCGGGTCGGGCACGCGCCGCCGCAGGCCCAGCGCGGAGACCGGCACGCCGAGCGCTCGGATACGTTCGCTCAGCGGGCCGATGGTCGTGAGTGAAACCACTTCGGAGGCGAAGGCACCACCGTCGAGGCCCGACAGGAGCTTGTAGAGCATCATCTCGGCGCCGCCAACGTCGAGATCGGTTATGAGGTGGAGCAGCCTGATCGGTCGCGCTGCCATGCGGCGCTACGCCGGGGCGGTCTTGACGAAGACGAACTCGTTGCAGCCGAGCTTGCCGCCGCACGTCTTGAGCTTGGCCAGCGTGAAGCCGCGCGCGCGGCAGAAGTCCAACACGGCCTCGGGCTTGGCCACCTCGAAGGGATAGCCGCCGATCCAGTCGACCAGGTCGTGCCAGCGACTCATGCCGCGGTTAGTGCCGTAGCGTAGCCACGACTGCACGTAGCGCCACGGCCGCAGCGTCAGCAGCGCGGCGGCGAGGGCCTTGGCCTCCAGCGGCAGGGCCACGAGCAGCGCGAACGGCAGCCGCAGCGCCTCCGGCAGCACGTTGTAGGTGCGCTTGATGGCGCGCCAAGCGACGCTCAGGGCGCCTTGGTCGTTGTAGATGGCGATGAACAGGCGACCGCCCGGGGCGACCACCGCCGCGGCGTTGTCGAGGGCGCGCCATACGGCCCCGGTGTGATGCAGGACGCCCCAGGCATAGACGACGTCGAACTGGCCGAGCGACGCGACGTAGGCCTGGTCGAGGATCGATCCCCGCTCGACGGTCCAGGCGTCGCCGCCGCCGTAGCGTCGCCGCAGCTCCTGCGCGCAGGCGACGGCCTCGGGATCGTCGTCGAAGGCGTGCACGCGCGCACCGAGGCGGCGCGCTGCCAGGCTGAAGAGGCCGCTGCCGCAGCCCACGTCCAGGAAGCTCCGGCCGGCGAGGTCGGCGGTCTCCAGCATCTCGCGCAGCGAGCGCTCGGCCACGGCGATGCGCTGGTCGTCGACCATCGACAGGAAGTGCGCCCAGTTCTTGCCGAAGGCGAAGCGCGGCTCGCCGTGCGCTACCTGGGTCATCCGCGGCACCTCTTCTGTCTGCGCTGCCCCGCCCGCAGCCGGCGGCCATCTCGACCGCGATCTCGATTGTAGCGTGTCGCGCAGGGCCGTCGCCCTACCTACTGCTCCTGGTCGGCAAACTGGAAGACCAGGTACGGCCCGCACGCCACGGCCGGGGTCGACGGCAGCTCGGCGCGGGCGCTGGGCGGCAGGTAGTCCTCGCGCGCGAGCACGTAGCGGACCTCGTAGCGGCGGACCACCTCGGGCAGGGGCAGCAGCAGGCGCGGAAAAATCGGCTCGAAGCGGCGGAAGCCGTAGCCGTGCCCCCCGGTGAGGACCGGCTGGCCCGTAACGTAGGCTACGAGGTCGGAGAGCTGGAGGGGCAGGCAGAAGACGACGCCACGCGGCTGGGCCTGGAGGTAGGCCAGGGCATCGTCAAGCGAGCTGTCGCCGATCTTCTCTCGGCCGAGCTTGCGGTAGAACGCGGCCACGGCGACGAGACTGGTGCCGAGCCCGAGGGCGAGGCCGCTCCACGCCGCCCAGCCGCTCGACGCGCCGCCGGCGGCGAGGCCCCAGAGTAGCGCGACCGGAAACGCGGCGGTGTACAGGTAATAGTAGCCCGAGCCGAGGCACTTGAGCGCCGGCACAAACGTCGTCGCCAGGGCGAAGGCCAGCGCCAGGGCGGCCCAGGCCACCAGCGCTGGCGTGGCGCCGTCGCGCGCCGCAAGCTGGCCGGCGACCAGGGGCGCGGCCAAGGCCCAGCCGGCAGGTAGGTAGGCGGCGAGATAGCGCACGTGGCGCACGGCTCCGGCCAGCCCTGGGCTGTGCATCTTACTCGGCGTCTCGTAGCCGGGCCGGCCGTAGACGGGCGACTCGAGAAGCTGGTGCGCTTGCAGCCATCGCCAGTTGCGATGCCAGAAGCTCACGATGTCCCAGTGCGCCAGGGCGACCTTCGCGTAGAATCCGCGGCTGAGCGCCAGGGCGACGAGGGCCGAGCCAGAAAGCAGCGCCACGAAGCGCCAGTCCAGCGCCACGAGGCTCGCAGCGAGGCCCAGAAACCACAGGAGCTGGGTAGTCATTTTGTGCGTCAGCAGCACGAGTCCGGCGAGAAGCGCTGCCGCCGGCCAGGCCCAGGGTGGGCCGCCGAGCGCGGTGGCCCACAGGACCAGCACCACCGCCGCGTCGAGGAGCAGTGCGCCCAGGCCCCTCGGATTGAGCTGCACGTTGTAGCTGACGAGGATGGGCGACAGCGCGTAGAC
>JACQUS010000491.1 GCA_016210125.1 Chloroflexota bacterium
ACGCAGGCGAGCAGGACGAAGATGGCCGTCCACTGCGCCTGCTTGAGCCCAAAGCCCACGATCTCGTTGGCGCGCCAGAAGAACAGAATGAACTGGCTGGCCGAGTAGAGGACGAGGTAGACGGCGAAGAGCATCCCCGGCGTGCGGAAGCGGAAGCGCAGCCGCCAGAGGATCACGAAGATGACGATGTTGCCCAGCAGCTCGTACACCGCCGCTGGGTGGTAGGCCACGCCCTTCTCAGGGACGAACGAGCGCGGGTGGACGTAGACGAAGCCCCAGGGCATGTCCGTCGGATAGCCGATCACGTCGCCGTTCACGACGTTGCCGATGCGCCCGAAGGCCTGGCCGACCGTGGCGAAGATGCCGCCGGCGTCGGCCAGCAGCCAGTACGGCAGCTTGTAGCGCCAGGTGGCGATGGCCACGGCGATCACGGCGCCGAAGATGGCGCCGAAGAAGGCCATGCCGCCCTCCCAGGTGGCTAGGATACGCCACGGCTCTGCTAGATACGGGCCCAGCGGCTGCTGAGCGACGTAGTAGAGCCGGCCGCCGAGCAGCGCGCCGACGAAGCCCCAGCCGAAAGCCGTCCAGATCTGCTCGTCCAGGAGGCCGATAGCCCGCGCGTAGGGCAGGGCAATGTACAGGCCGGCGAGGATGCCGACGACGTACATCAGGCCATACCAGCGCACAGCCAGCGGCCCGATCTCCAAGAGCACCGGATCGATGTTGATGACGATCATCGGATGACCCCAAGGTACGGCCACCAGTACGTGACCAGGTAGCCGCCGGCGGCGATGAGCAGCAGCGCGCCGACGCGCTGCACGAGCGGGAGCAGAGCGTTGGCCCAGCGCTGCACCGTATCCTGCGACAGCACGGTTGCCAGGCTCACCAGCAGCAGCACCAGGCCCATGCCCAGCGCGTAGACGACGAACTGCACGACGGCGCCGGCCAGCCCCTGCGCGGCCAGGGCCTGGCCGACGACGATGAGGAAGATCGGGAGGGTGCAGCCGAGCGAGCAGGCGCCGTAGGCGATGCCGAAGACGAAGGCTCCGCCGACGCCCGGACGCAGCGGCACAGACAGGCGCTGGAGCGGCAGAACATGGAGCGATCCGCCGGCGAGCAGCATCCAGACGCCGAGCAGCGCCAGCCCGGCGCCCACGGCCAGCCCGGTGAAGGGAAACGCGGCGACCAGCGCGCGCCCGCCGAGCGACAGCACCAGCCCGACGGCGGCGAAGATGACGACGAAGCCGGCCGCCGTCGCCAGGCCGACCAGCAGGCCGCGGGCGGCGCGCAGCAGCGGCACTCGCGGCGCACCCTTTGCGCCAGGGTCGCCGAGCAGAAAGGCCACC
This sequence comes from Chloroflexota bacterium, assembly GCA_016210125.1. Classification (GTDB taxonomy): domain Bacteria; phylum Chloroflexota; class UBA6077; order FW602-bin22; family JACQUS01; genus JACQUS01. Next base: position 1,347 of record JACQUS010000491.1, read on the forward strand.
AGCGCCGGGAGCATGATCGCGCCGCAGGGATTGACGCTCGCGGCCATCCCCGCGCTGAACGCGAAGAGCAGCGGCAGCTCGCTCATGGTCGCCAGACGCGCCCGCCGCCGCGCCACTCCGCGCCGGAGAGGAGGGCGGGGACAGAGCTCAGCCGGTCACCGTGCAGGTGCAAGCGATCCCTCGCGTGATGGCCGCTCAGCGCAGCAGCGGCGCCACCACCTCGTACAGTGTAGCGTATCGCGTCGGGCGCTCGTCGCGGTAGACGACGCGGCGCTCGCGGTCGACGACCACCGTGGTGTCGAGCGCGCGCACGGCGAAGACCGTGGCCAGCCGGGCGCCCTCGTCCAGCGCCCAAAAGTAGTCGCCGCCGCGGATGCCCTGGCGGAAGGCGGCGAGGTCCTCGGGGCGCGAGGTCGGGTCGACGTCGATGGCCAGGATGTCCAGGCCGCGGCCGCGGACCTCCTCGTGCAGCAGCGCCAGCATCTCGGCCTCGAAGGAGCAGGACACGCACCAGCTCGCCATGAAGAAGAGCACCAGCGCCTGGCCGCGCCACTCCGCGAGGCGGAAGGTCCGGCCGTCGAGCGTGCGCACGGCGAAGTCAGGCGCGGGCTGCGGGGCGCCGGCGACGGTGGCAGGCGCAGCGGCCGCGGCCGGTAGGGCCTGGCGGCGGGCGACCTCCTGCCGCGCGATGCTGTCCGGGCGCGCGGCCTCGCCCTGCCCGCCTGGCGCACCTGGCGGCGCGGCGCAAGCGACGAGGAGCATGCCGACGAAGACGACGCCGAGATAGCCCACCATACGCCGATGCTGCCACGCCCGGGGCGTCTTATCGGTAGCCGAGATCACGTTGTCGCCCGCCACCGCAGCGCCCTCCTCCCGCGCGCTACCCCGCGCGCTACCCATGGACCTCTCGGCCATCGGCCAGCCCACGGGCCGCTTCGCCGCCGTCCTCCGTCGCCGCGGCGGGTGCGAGCTGGCGCAGCCCGTACCACAGCGCGGCGGCGAAGGCGGCACCAGCCAGCACGACGGCGACGAGCAGGTGCTCGCCGACCAGGGCACCCGCCGTCGTCCCAGCCAGCAGCAGAAGCAGCAGCGGGAGATGGCAGGGGCAGAACAGCACGGCCGCGCCCAGCGCGAGATAGCCCCTCAGTTTGGCCCGTCCGCTCACGAGGCGGCCTCCCGTACAGCGTATCCTAGCGCGTCTGCCGCTCTCACCGTGGCTCGATCGCGCTGACTTTGTCCACGCCCGAGGCCTCGATGGCTCGGGCGATCTCCGGCGGGCTGGTGCGGGCTGGATCGTAGGTCACGACGGCGCGCCGTCCCTCGAACTCCACGTTGCTGACACCAGGCACACGGCCGGCGGAAGCGGCGATCCGCTCATAGCAGCCTGGTCAAGTGATGGTCGGTATGATCAGCGCTACGCGCGCCAGCGCAGGTCGAGCGGGGGCCGCCGCCTGGCGACCGGGTTGCGCCGGCTGCGCCTGAGGCGGAAGCGCGGGTGCGGTAGCCGTTGGCATATCCAGCGGCGCCACCCCGAGGGGGCCGGGCGCTGCGGTGCGCTGAGCCGTGGGGCTCGCTGGAGCGCTGGCAGGACGCTGCTCGGCGGGGGCCACCGGTGCGCTGGGACCACTCGTACAAGCGTAGACGCCGAGACTCACCAGTGTGGCGAGCCAAAGCAACACAGCTCGGCTGAGCCATCGCCGCTTCTGTCTCCCATCCACGTCGTGTAGCCCTCCCGCCCGGATCACATGGCCATGCCCCAGAACGTCCACCACACGGCTTGGCTGAGAAAGTAAAGCGCCGCGGCCAAGAGGAGCACGGCGCTGGCGCGCTCGACCGTTGGCCTGTGGCGCGCTACGCTCTGGAGCCCTTTGAGCCGCCCGGCGGCCGCTCCGATGAGCAGCAGCGGCACACCTCGGCCGATGGCGAAGGCCAGAAAGAGCAGTCCACCGTACCACGCGGCGCCGGTGAGGGCTGCGCCGAGTGCCACAGGGACCATCAGCGGCACGCAGGTTGGGCAGGTGACCAGGCCAAAGGGCAGCCCCAATGCGAAGGCGCCCAGCCATGAGCCGCTCGGCATGCCGGTCGGGGCGAGAGCGGGCAAGGGCAGCGCTACGATCCCCAGGGCGGCGAGCGCGACCCACAGCGTCAGCAGCCCGGCGAGCGCGTTCCACACGGCGACGTTGCCACCAACCAGCTCCTGGGCCAGCGCCCCGGCCATGCCAAACAGCGCGCCGACGCCGACATTCACGAGCGTGATCCCACCAAGGAACCCGAGCGCGCGCCCCCAGGCCGCTGGACGCGAGCGCGCGCTGGTGCCAACGTACCCGACCACCACCGGCACCAGGGCGAACGTCGTAGGCGTAGCGGTGGACAGCAGCCCCAGGACGAAGGCCAGCGTCACGGCCCAGAGCGATACCTGAGCGAAGAGCTCGGTGAGTTGCTGAGCGTCAGGCACGCGCACCCTCGGCGTCCAGCACCTGGCAGGTGGCCAGCTCACGCGCGTGCTGGGCGATCAGGTCCTCGGCCAGCCCCAGCAGCGTGCGCACGCGCTCGTCGGCGACGCGGTAGTACACGTGGCGCCCCTCGCGCCGCGTGGCAACGTAGCCGCACCAGCGCAGACAGCTCAGGTGCGTGGAGACGCGTCCCTGCGGGCTATCGAGCAGCTCGACCAGCTCGCTCACGTTGCGCTCGCGCTCCAGCAGCAGCGCGAGGATCAGCACGCGCGTCGGATCGCCCAGGCCCCTGAAGAAGCGCGCCAGCAGCTCACCCTGCCGGCGCAGGGTTGGTGTGACCGTCGCCGTGGTGACCATGGGCCCCTCCGCTTACGCTGCGCAGCAGGAGAGCTTCGCCACGTCGCGCTCGAACGTCTGGGCGGCGAGCTTGAGCCCTTCGGCCATCGTCAGGTAGGGCGCGAGCGTCTCGACCAGGTCCTGCACCCGCAGACCAAATTGTACCGCGAGCGTGGCGGCGTAGATGACCTCGCCGGCGTTGGCGGCGACGACGTGCACGCCGAGCAGGCGATCGGTGTCGGCGTCGGCCACCAGCTTGTACACGCCGCGCGCGTCGCGGTTGACCACGGCGCGCGGGACGGCCGCGGCCGGGAGGACAGCGGTTTTCACGGCGTGGCCGGCCGCCTCGGCCTCGGCCGCCGTCAGCCCGACGGTGGCGATGGCCGGGCTGGTGAAGGTCACCGCCGGCACGACGCGCAGGTCGAGCCGGCGCGGCGCGTCCGACAGCGCGTTGGTCGCGGCCAGCGCGCCCTCGTAGGCCGCGACGTAGACGAACTGCGGCCCCAGGGTGACGTCCCCGGCGGCAAAGACCCGCGGGTTGCTCGTGCGCAGGAGCTCGTC
>JACQUS010000037.1 GCA_016210125.1 Chloroflexota bacterium
GCCTCACCCGGTGCAGCCAAACTGCTGCAGTGTAGACGTACGGTCAAAGGTAATCGAAGTAGACGTCAACGTTGATGGTGTCGGCCATCCAAAATCCCTCCGAAGCTATCTTTGGGAAAGTGCATGGTGACCATTGTAGCCCATTCCGCCGCCGGGGACGAGGGCGTCTGCCGCCGGGCTCACCGGGGCGGGAGTGCGCCGCAGTGTCATGCGCCTCTTCGGAACGCTCGTCACAGATGCGGTCTGCGCTTGCAGAATCGGTCTTACGGCTTCGTCGCCGCGGCCAGGACGGCCGGCATCGGCAGCACCAGCAGGCCTTGCCGCGCGTACGGCCGCGCCGCGTCGCAGACAGCCTGGCGGATGGCCTCCAGCCCTGCGGGCGCCTGGGCACGCAGCAAGCCGGCGGTGCGCACCGTCGCGTGGCGCATCGCCTCGAACAGCCCATCCGGCGCCGGCAGCGACCACGTCTGCGGAAGCTGCACGACGCTCGGCGTGCTGAAGCCCAGCGCCAGCAGCGTGCGACGGCACTCCGCGGGGTCGCTGAAGCGGAAGAAGGGCGGCCCGGGCGGCAGCGGCACGTCGAGGTCGCCGCACGCTTGCACCGCGCCCAGAACGATCTCGAAGCCTACCGCCGTCTCCGGCGGGGCCCACACGGTGAACGCGGCCCGCCCGCCGGCGCGCAGCACACGGTGCGCTTCGGCCAGCGCGCGATCGGGCCGGGCGAAGTGCAGCAGGCCGAAGCCGATCACCACGGCGTCGAAGCTGCCGTCGGGAAACGGCAGGTCGTCGGCGTCGCCCTGGCGAAAGTCGACGTGTGGATAGTGCCTGCGCGCCTCGCCGATCATAGCGGCCGCGAAGTCGATGCCCGTGGCCCGCGCGCCGCGCGCGGCTGCGGCTGCGGCGAGGGCTCCGAGGCCTGTCGCGGCGTCGAGTAGGCGCACGCCCGGCCCGGCGCCCACGGCGTCGAGCAGCGGCGCGATGGCCTGGCGCGTGAGTGGGACCCAGGCGTCGCGGTACGGGAGAGCCGCCTGCTCCCACCCGGCGTGCTCGAAGGCCCGAAAGGCCTCAGCGTCGACCGGCGGCGTGGCCATGCGTCGCTCTCCCGGCCCTAGCGGAAAGAGTGATGAGTGCGAGCTGACCAGTCAGCGCTCATCACTCGTCACGAACCCTTGCGCGCAAGAGCGACGACTTCGGCGCAGCGCTCGACCTGCCGCAGTAGGTCGGCCGGCTGGCAGGCGGGCACGAGGACGAAGTGCGTCACGCCGGCGTCGACGAAGGGCTGGAGGCCGGCGGCGCAGGCCGCGGCGTCGCCCATCAGACAGTAGCGGTCGACCAGCTTGTCGAACGGCTGGCGGTAGCTCGCCGCGAGGTAGTCGATGCTCGTCTGTCGCGCGGTGTCGTGCGGGCCGACGTGGAAGTAGATGAACAGCGCGCCGACCAGCCGTGCCGGGTCGCGGCCGGCCTCGGCGGCCCAGGCGCGGGCGCGGTCCATGCCCTCGCGGAAGCGCTGCGGCGTGACCATGTAGGCCAGCCAGCCCTCGGCCAGGCGCGCCGCTCGCCGCAGCGCCGCGTCGGATCGGCCGCCGATCCACACCGGCGGGCCGCCGGGTTGCACCGGCCGCGGCAGGAGTGTGACCGCCGGCACCGGGTAGTAGCGGCCCTCGAACGCGCCCGGCGCTCCCGACCAGAGATGGCGCAGCAGCGCCAGCGCCTCGTCGGCGCGGCGGCCGCGCTCCTCCACCGGCACACCACAGGCGGCGAACTCCTGCGGGAACTCGCCGCCGACGCCCAGCCCCAGCGTGACGCGGCCGCCGCTCACGTAGTCGAGGGCCGCGGCGTGCTTGGCCAGGATCGTCGGGTGGCGAAGGGGCAGCAGCACGATGCTGCTGCCGATGCGGATGCGCTTCGTGCGCGCGGCGAAGACGGCCATGCTAGTCAGCGCGTCGGGGATGGGCGTGTGCCAGGCGATGTGCTCGCTGGCCCACACCGCGTCCAGACCCGCCGCCTCGGCGACCTCGGCAAAGCGCTGGAAGTCTTCGGCGGAAGGTAGCCCAAAGGCGAACGTGCCAGGGTTGATGCCGTACTCGACAGCCACGATCGATTCACCTCACGGTCCGCCGGCGGCCACTCGCCAGGGTCAGGTCTTCGACCGCGGCGCGCCGGCTCGGTGCCGACGCCATGCTAGCGTCCTGGTGCACGCTGTCAAGCATGCCGCGGCCTAAGCGAAGAGGCGGGGATAGCGTGGCAGCGCGCCGCCGAGCAGCGGCAGGGCGTAGGCGCGGAAGGCGTCGCTGATGTCGTCGCCGTCGAAGAACGCGGCCGGCAGCACGCGCTCGTGGCCGGCGATGGCCGTCAGTGGCGCGAGGCCCGTCGTGCAGCGATACGCTGGCCCTGGCTCGCGCACGAGCGTCACCATCTGCTCGCTCTGCCCGGCCAGTGCCGCGCCGACGGCCGCCGCGCCGACCATCTCCGCCTCGGCGCGGTCGACAAGCGACACGTGGGCGCTCGACACCTTGTGCAGCGCGTTCGGGCGGTCGTAGCGCGCGCGCAGCCCTAGATCGCGGCGAACCATGCTGCACAGGTA
>JACQUS010000532.1 GCA_016210125.1 Chloroflexota bacterium
GCCTCCCAGTACAGGAAGCCGCGCTCCAGCGCCTCCAGGAGGTCGCCGCACTCGAGCTGCGCGGCTTCCTTCGAGTCGACGACGATGCGCCCGGCCTTGCGCACGACGGCCAGGTCGATCTCGGCACGCAGGAGCGAGTTCGCCCCGGCGGCGTTGACGTGCGCGCCGGGCTTCAGCCAATCGCCGAGGAGGACGGGTGTCCGCGAGCTGGTGATCGTCACGGCGACGTCGGCCTCGCGCACGGCGGCCTCGGCGCTGTCGGCGGGCACGACCTCGACGCCGGTCTCGCGGCTCATGTCCGCGGCGAAGCGCTTGCGGCGCTCCTCGTCGCGGCCGAAGGCCAGCACCGTGGCGATCGGCCGCACCTTGCAGATGGCGTTGACCTGCCCGCGGGCCTGCCAGCCCGTGCCGATGACGCCGAGCGTCCGCGCGTCGGCGCGGGCCATGTGCTTGGTGGCCACGCCGCTGGCGGCACCCGTGCGCAGCACGCCCAGCAGGTCGCCCTGCATGATGCTCAGCAGCTCGCCCGTGCCGGCGTCGTAGATCGTGATGTGGAAGCGCGTGCCGCCACGGAACGACGTGTAGCTCTTGAGGCCGAGCACGCCGAGCGCCGGCGCGCCGCCGAACATGACGTGCAGTGTCCCGCGCGGCGTCTGCACGCGCCGGCGCGCACGGTTGGTCGCCTGGCCGAGCGCCTGCTGGCGCACGACGGTCTCGACGCACTCCAGCGCGTCGTCCATGCTGATGACCGCGCGGACGTCGTCTTCGCTCAGGATGAGAGCCATGGCCTACCTCGTGTGCACATCGCGCTCGCCGGCGGATTGCGCCACCCCGCCCCACCTGGGTTAGCCGCAGAGGGGGCGGCCGCCCCCTCTGCACTCCCCCTCTTTCGCACCCAGCCGCCGTCGCCACGTCTCTGGGCGGGCAGTGGGGCGCCGCCAGCGTCAGCTCACCGCCAGGGGCTGCGGCCGCGGAACGACGGTCGCGAGCTGCCGCACGCGCTCCATGAGTGTGCGGAAGTTGTCGAACGTGAGCGACTGGATGCCGTCGGACAGCGCCTGGTCGGGGCTCGGGTGCACCTCGATGATCAAGCCATCGGATCCGGCGGCGACCGCCGCCAGGCTGAGCGGCTGGACCAGGTACCACTTGCCCGTGCCGTGGCTCGGGTCGGCGATCACCGGCAGGTGCGTCAGCCGCTTGGCCACCGGGATGGCGCTGATATCCATCGTGTTGCGCGTGGCCTGCGTCTCGAAAGTGCGGATGCCGCGCTCGCAGAGCACGACCTGCCGGTTGCCCTGCGCCATGACGTACTCCGCCGAGAGCAGCCACTCCTCGATGGTGGCCGCCATCCCGCGCTTGAGCAGCACCGGCTTGCCCGACTTGCCGGCCTCTTCCAGCAGATTGAAGTTGTGCATGTTGCGCGCGCCGATCTGCAGCATGTCGGCGTACTCGGTGACCATGCCCACGTCCTCCGGGGACATGACCTCGGTGACGAACGGCAGACCCGTCTCCGCACGCGCTCTGGCCAGGATCTGGAGACCCTTCACGCCGAGGCCACGAAACGAGTACGGGGAGGTCCTGGGCTTGAACGCGCCGCCGCGCAGGATCTTCGCCCCGGCGGCCCTGACCGCGTGCGCCGTCGCCAGCGTCTGCTCCTCGCTCTCGACCGAGCAGGGACCGGCGATGACCACCAGCTCGCTGCCGCCGATCTCGACCGCGCCGATCTGCACGATCGTGTTGTGCGATTGGAACTCGCGGCTGGCGAGCTTGTAGGGCTTGGTGATCGACACGAGGTCCTCCACCCCGGGCAGCATCTCCACCACGTCACGCACCTTCAGCAACGGCGCGCCGACGCCGATCACGCCGATGATCGCGCGCTCGACGCCCTCGGAAAGGTGCGCACGCAGCCCTAGCTCGTGCAGCCGCTGCACGACACGGTCGATCTGCTCGCGGGTCGCGCCGACGCGCATCACGATGATGTCGGCCATGCTCTCTCCCTTCCTGTCAGACGGTCGGCGCGGCTGCCGCACCTCGCAGCCAGCCGACGAACTGCGCGGCCCCGGCGACCCGCTCGCCGGCCGGCAGCCGGTCCAGGTGATCGATGAGCGCGCTGCCGACGATCACCCCGTCGGCCAGCGCGCCGATGCTGCGCACATGCTCCGGCCGCGCCACCCCGAAGCCGACGGCCAGCGGCAGCGCCGTGTGCCCCCGCACGCGCGCCAAAAACGTCGCCAGATCGGCCCGCAGCGCCTCGCGCGCCCCGGTCACGCCGGTCAGCGACACGCAGTACACGAAGCCCTGCGCGCGCGCGGCGACGGCGGCGATGCGCTCCTCGGTGCTCGTTGGGGCGACGAGGAAGGCGACCGCCAGGTGCCGGGGCTGGGCGACGGCGCAGAGCTCGTCGGCCTCTTCCGGCGGCAGGTCGGGCACGATGAAGCCATCCGCGCCGGCCTGGGCGGCGTCCGCAGTCAGGCGCGCGAGGCCATACCGCAGGAACGGATTGTAGTATCCCATGAGTAGTAATGGAACGTCAACGCGCTGGCGCACCCGCGCCGCAGTCTCGAGGCAGCGGCCCAGCGTGACGCCGTTCTCGAGCGCGCGCTGCGAGGCGCGCTGGATCGTCGTGCCGTCGGCCAGCGGGTCGGAGAACGGCACGCCCAGCTCCACCGCGTCGGCCCCGCCGCGCACCAGCGCCGGCACGAGGTCCAGCGTGGCGTCGAGGTCGGGGAAGCCGACCGGCAGGTAGCAGATCAGCGCCGGCCGCCCCTCGGCGCGCGCGCGGGCGAAGCAGGTCTCTAGCCGGCTCACAGCGTCACCCCCAGCGCCGCGGCCACGGTGTGCATGTCTTTGTCGCCGCGGCCGGACAGGCAGACGACGATCGTGCGCTCGCCGCCGAGCTCAGCGGCGAGCTGCGCGGCGTAGGCTACGGCGTGCGCCGGCTCCAGCGCCGGGATGATGCCCTCGGTGGCGCACAGCAGCTTGAAGCCCTCCAGCGCCGCGGCGTCGTCCACGGCGACGTACTCGGCGCGGCCGATATCCTTCAGGTAGCTGTGCTCCGGGCCGACGCCCGGGTAGTCGAGGCCGGCCGAGATGCTGTGGGTGCCGCGGATCTGCCCGTGCTCGTCCTGCATGACGTACGTGCGCGCGCCGTGCAGCACGCCGGGCGTGCCGGCGCACAGCGAGGCGGCGTGGGCGCCGCTGGCCAGGCCGTGGCCGCCGGCCTCGACGCCGACCAGGCGCACGCCCTCGTCGGCTAGGAAGGGGTAGAAGATGCCCATGGCGTTGCTGCCGCCGCCGACGCAGGCCACCACGGCGTCGGGCAGGCGGCCGGTCGCGGTGAGGAGCTGCGCGCGGGCCTCGCGGCCGATGACCGCCTGGAAGTCGCGCACGATCATGGGATAGGGGTGCGGGCCGACGACCGAGCCGAGCAGGTAGTAGCTGCGCTCGACGTTGGTGACCCAGTCGCGCATGGCCTCGTTGATGGCATCCTTGAGCGTGCGCGTGCCGCTGCCGACTGGCCGCACCGCGGCGCCGAGCAGCTTCATGCGGAAGACGTTGAGCGACTGGCGGGCGATGTCCTCCTCGCCCATATAGACGACGCAGTCGAGGCCCAGCAGCGCGCAGGCGGTCGCCGCGGCGACGCCGTGCTGGCCGGCGCCGGTCTCGGCGATGACGCGGCGCTTGCCCATACGCTGGGCCAGCAGCGCCTGGCCGAGCGCGTTGTTGATCTTGTGCGCGCCGGTGTGTGCCAGGTCCTCGCGCTTGAGGTAGACCGTCGCCCCACCGGAGTGCGCGCTGAGTCGCGCCGCGCGGTAGAGCGGCGTCGGCCGGCCGACGTAGTCGCGGAACAGCTCGTCGAGCTGCCGCTGGAATGCGTCGTCCTGCCGCACCGCGGCGTACGCGCGCTCCAGCTCGGCCAGCGCGGGCAACAGCGTCTCGGGCACGAAGCGGCCGCCGTAGGGGCCGAAGCGCCCGCGCGCGTCCGGGCCGGCGTAGCGCTCAGCGACCTGGCTCACCATTACACTGCTCCCTTCCTGGCCGAACATTGCGAGTTACCCCACCCCCTGAGTGTTGGGGACACCCCAAACCCCGCCAGAGGGGGCCGTGCCCCCTCTGGAC
>JACQUS010000492.1 GCA_016210125.1 Chloroflexota bacterium
AGGCCGGCGATGGGGTGTCCCAGCTGCGTCTGCCCGTGACAGCGGAGATTCAGGTGTTGCGCATCGTCCAGGAGGCGCTGAGCAACGTGCGCAAGCACGCCCGGGCCACGGCGGTGTGCATCAGCTTCGAGCACCACGAGCGGGACCTGCAGGTCCAGGTGGCTGACAACGGACAGGGCTTCGACCCGAGCCGGCTTCGTTCGGCAGGATGGCCGCGCTTTGGCCTCCAGACGATGCGCGAGCGAGCCGAGTCGATAGGTGGTACGTTCAGCCTCGCGACGACACCCGGCGAAGGCACCCGAGTCGTGGTGCACATCCCGCTGCGCGAGGCCTGGGAGAAGCGGGTGCCGGCATGAGGGTGCTCCTGGTCGATGATCACGCCCTCTTCCGCGCCGGCCTGGCGAGCCTGCTAAAGGCCTGGGGATTCGAAGTAGTGGGCCAGGCCGGCGACGGCAGTGAAGCCACTGCGAGGGCGCGCGAGCTACGGCCGGATCTCATCTTCATGGACATTCGGATGCCTCGGCACAACGGCCTCGAAGCCACGCGGGCGATCAAGGCAGAATGGCCCGACATCAAGATCGTCATGCTCACCGTCTCCGACGACGAGCAGGACCTCTTCGAGGCGGTGAAGAGCGGCGCCGAGGGCTACCTCCTGAAGAACCTCCGCGAGGAGGAGTTCGCCGACCTCGTGGACCGCATGCGCCGTGGCGAGCCGGTCATGTCGCCCGGCTTGGCCAAGAAACTGCTGGGCGAGTTCGCGCGCCTCCAGGAAGGCGGGCGCCGCGCGGACAGCGAGTCCGGCCTCACCGACCGCGAGCGCGAGGTGCTCGAGCGCGTGGCGCGCGGCGCGACCAATCGCGAGATCGCCGCCGCGCTGGTCATCTCCGAAAACACGGTGAACTTCCATATGGGGAACATCCTCGGCAAGCTGCACCTGCGCAATCGCGCCCAGGTCGTCGCCTGGGCCCTGGAGCATGGGCTCATCCGCAAAGCCTCGACCTAGCACCACTCACCACCCCCAGGCCACCCGCGGCGGCGCAGCCTACTAGCCCTAGTAGCCCCGGAGACTATCCCTTTCTAGGGCCGGAAACTCCCTGCCCTGACGTTCCTCGATACATCCCCGTGGGCGGATGGTAGAGAGGGAGCTGCCGAAGGCGTAGCTCCGTCTCTACCATCCGGCGGTGCGACGTGCGGCGGAAGAAGATCGTGATCGTTGCCAACGGCTCGTTGCTCCTCTCGGGCATCGTCAGCCTCGTGCGCGATGCCCCCGGGATCGAGGCGCTTGCAGTTCGTCAGGACAGCGAGGACCTCTACGACGACCTTCGAGCCGCAGCGCCCGACGTCATCGTCGTGGATGCCGCGGAGGCCGCCGGTGCCGAGCACGTGAGTGTTGCGCGGCTGCTCCGCGATTGCCCCCGCGCGCGCATCGTCGCCGTCGGCGTCGATAGGCCGGAGATGGCCGTCTATCGCTCGCGCCGCGTGAAGCGGGCGAGCGTCGAGGATTTCCTGGCCACGCTCCTTGGTGGCCACAGGCCGGCAGCGCGAACGATGAGCGATGGTCGTCTGCATCTTGACGGCTGAAGCTGGCGCGGCCCGCGCAAGGAGGTGGACCGGAGGGGGCGACGACATTCGGAAGCGTTGTGAGAGGACAACCCTCGGGTTGTCGCAGGCGCGAACGCAACCGTGCGGTAGAAGGAGGACAAGGTGAAGAGATCCCGAAGGACAGCGTGGTATCTGGTGGGCGTCGCTCTCTTGGCCGGCGTGCTGGCGCTGAGCGCGTGCGAGATGCTGGGACAGGGCCCCCGGAGCGAGAGCAAGGGCCAAGCGCCGTCCGCCCAGGCAGGTGGCGGCCAGGCGCCAGCGGCGCAGACCGCGAGCACCGCAGCGCAGCCTGCTACGCCAGCCCTGATCAAGGGGCCGGCGTCGGCCCCCGCCCAGCCCGCGCCGGCCGCGGCCTACAAGCCGGGCCAGGTGCCTATCGCCATGGTCGCGGCGGCCGAGCGCACGCCCGAGATGTGGATGGAGTACCTCGGCATTCGGCTCGTCGAAACGCGCGATTCGTCAGGCCCGCCGGCGTTCACGCCGAACCCCGGAGACCTTTACTTCGTGACCAATGAGAGCACCACCTGGGGCGCGACGAACACGCGCAACAACGTGGTCATCATCGACGCCAAGACCAAGAAGCCTATCGTGCAGTCGCAGCTCCCGGACGAGTATGCGCTGAACTTCGGGAGCCACAGCGTCGGCGTTTCCGCCGACGGCAAGTGGATCTACATGCCGGCACAGAGCGGCCCGACCAACAGCTACCTGCTCGTCATCAACGGGCAGACGCTCAAGCTCCACAAGGTCTACCAGACGCTGGGTCGGCCGCACCACATCAACAACCTCACGAGCGCCGACGGCCGCGAGCTGATGCTGGTCGTCGACTTCGGCTGGAACTGGACCGGCTCCGGTATCTACGCCCTCGACCCGGAGAAAGACAGCATCGTCGTCGGCGGGATGACCCGCGCCGACTTCTCGGGTCACCCGTACATCGTCTCCGGAGAGGTCGGCGGCAAATACGTGTACGCGACCGTGCCGGCGCCCACGGCCGCGCTGCGCGAAAAAATGGAAGGCTACCTGGCCAAGATCGAAACGACTACGTGGAAGGTCGTGCAGGCCATCCCGGTCGGCGACCCAATTTGGCCGGAGATCAGCCCGGACGGCAAGACCGCCTGGGTGACGATGGGCGGGCACAGCAAGGTCGCCAAGATCGACCTCGAGAAGGGCAAGGTCCTCGATGAGCTGACCACCGGCCCCGGGCCGTGGGGCGCGCGCATCTCGCTCGACGGTACCAAGCTCTACGTCGCCGACAAGGGCGAGGCCTACGGCTACGGCCAGCAGGGCCGGACGATGACCGTGATCGACACGCAGCACGACATCGCCACCAACGTCGTGCCGATCGGCCTCACGACCGACCACATCATCATCTCGCCCGACGGAAAGGAGCTGTGGGCGACCTCCAATGCCGACCACAGCATCGTCGTGGTGGATGCTGATAGCGAGCAAGTGGTCGCGACCATCAAGATGCCGAACGACGGCGACACTCACGGCTCGACGTTCATCGAGTACCGCGACGACGGCAAGGGTGGCGTCGTCGGTGAGGTCGTAGCAAGCTTCACCGGCCCGCGCGGTAGCGCACTAAAGAAGCAGAAGGAGATGCTCAGCGGGGCGAAGGCACAGACCATCAAGATCTCGCCCAAGAACGTGTTCTTCGGCATCCCAAGCGCTTTCAATCCGGCCAACATGACCGCCAAGCCCGGGGAGGAGCTGAGGCTGGTCTTCGCGAACGCCGGCGGCACGTCGGGCGGATTGGTTGCTGCGGAGTCGCCGGCGCTGGGGCTGGCTCGCACCGAGCTGAAGCCAGGCAGTCGTAAGACGGTCGTGGTCAAGGCTCCGACAGCGGAGGGCGAGTTCCGGGTCACGAACCCGCTCGATCCCCAAGGCAAGCCGCTGGTCATCACGATCAAGCAAACGGCCAGGGATGCCGGCACGCCGGCTCCGGCCGCGGCGGCTCCGGCGGTGCGTGAGGTCAAGGTGGTGGCGCAGAGCATAGCATTCGAGCAGAAGGAGATTAGGCTGAAGGCTGGCGAGCGCGTGCGCTTCGTCCTCGAGAACCGCGATGACGAGAAGCACAACATCGTCGCCGGCGAGCTCGGCCTGCTCACGCCCGACGCGGGGAACGGGAAGTCGATCAACTACGACTGGGTCGTCCCGAACCGGCGCGGCACCTACAAGGCCATCTGCGTCTATCACCCCAACATGGTGCTCAACCTGATCGTCCAGTAGCGCCGCTCGCACCTGCCACTCCGGAGGCCGGCTCGCGCGAGCCGGCCTCCGGGAGGCAGGAGCCCGACGGGAGGTCGCACGATGCTCGCCAGCAATACACTCCAGGCTGCCGGCCGCCGCAACCTGGCCAAACGGCTCGCCATCCTCGTCGCTCTAACGCTCGCGATGGTCATCACGCCGGCGGCTTGGCTGCTCGCCGGGCGCTGGCTCGCGCCGGCCGCGAGCGACGCGGCGCTGAAGGCGGGCG